>CAKZGI010000436.1 GCA_936914905.1 uncultured Trichormus sp.
TTCTTTCCAACTCGCCAAGTGTATCTTCTGGTGACCATTCCATCATTATTCCTTCGATTTCCTCATCTTCTTGTAGTATCCCATTATTCTTGAAAGTCAAAGTCACAGGTTGAATCTCTTTTTTCTCTCTCTCTGTCAGTAAAAGTTTGATTTTACATGAACCATTTAATGAAAAACATATTTTATTCAAGGGATAAGGAGTTTTATTATCAAGATGTAGGGACTCATGTTGTTCGGGTCTACAATTGTCCCACGCCTTCATAGCCCGATCTAAAAATCCGCTCTTCCTTTCAAACTCACTCTATTCCGTTCATGGTTGGGTCGAACTGTAATGAATTGTACTGCATTCTTACCATCTTGACTCCGAATGCGCGCGTAGGCAGCACCATTGTCTTCCACCTTTGTCTCCATCCTTGCTGCAGTAATGTACGGCTCACCTAGTATGACTGCGTGGGAAGCTGAATCTTGAACAAAGAAGTGTTGATCGATGGCCACATCTCCGATTGTGACCTTCACATTAGGACAGGCCCCTTGAAGCTCCTCAGTGGCCTTTGTCGCAGCTCTGATTTTCCAACCATGTTCCATCGTCATCGGCCATCTTCCTTTCTGATAAAAATCTGATGACATCAAATTGATCTCAGAGCCATGGTCGATGAGTGCAACTACTTGATCCTTCACTTCCCCAAGTCTCACGGGAGCCTCCGTAGTCGCTCGTGCCCAGTGTGGATGAGTGTAGTGGCTATCAAATACCTCGACACCTCCTCCGTCCCCTTTTGTATAAATGGTGCTCACTGTGGCTTGCTCAGAATTGTTATGGCCAGCCTCCTCTATTGTTTGTCTCTTTCTTCTCATCATGCCAATAATCGCATCATGGAACTCTTTTTTGACGATACCGAGCAATTCTCCCAAGGGTAGTGTAACCTGTCCATCGAGCACCCTCTCTTCTAAGATCTTCATGATGTTAGTCCTTTGCTCTAATTCCGAGCGCAACTTAAAAGTCGGCGCAAATCTCCCCCTTTCTCCCTTTTCTGCACTTCTTCTTTCAGGTCCGACTGTAGCACCCTCATCAACTCTCCTTGATTCTCGCGTATTGAATCTATTTGGTATGCTTGACTCTTCCGCCCTCTTCCGTTTTTCCTCTACCATTGCCTCATAATGACAACATGAGGCTTCAATTAAACTTGTATTTGACTCGACAGGGTCTGCCCACCCAGTTATCGCTTGGATTCTCGCTTCAGCTAGCTCTTGGTCCTCCTTTGAAAGCTTCACCCCTCGGATTCCTTCCAGAATGGCCGGCCAAAAGTCTATCCCATGGCTCCCTTGCTCTTCCAATCGTTTCTCGGCTCGAATTCCAGCTGAAGCCGAGTAATATGTAGTCGCATGAGCTTGCCTAGCCTCGTCTTCTTCTAGGATCCTCTTCATCCCTCCATTTCCAAAGTTCGTCCGTAGAGCTCGTTGTGTTTCCGCCGAGTGGATCATGTTCCGCTCCATATACACCCGATTTTGCCTAATAGCTTCGTGAAGCTCTTCACAGTCCCGCCGGAAGTGATTCGTGCCATCACACCATATGCATCTTTGTAGATCTCCTGATCTTGCATTTCCTCGAGACCGATTTTCATTCCTCGCCAATTGAGCTTGTGCTATTCTAAGCTCCCGCATTTCTCGAGAGAGCTCTTCCAAGGTCAACACATCAGGCCTCCTCTCTATCGCCGGTCTTTGTGGGGCTAGATTGTTCACTCCCACACCAATCCTCTCTAAAGGTAACACTGGTGTACTTATCGGTAAGGGAGGTTCTCCCCTCCATTGTCGACGCATGTCGAAACGACTACACGTCCTTTTTACTTCAGCCCAGTCAATAATGAGGCCACTAGGCCCATTCACATCTTCTAGTAATGCTCCTAGGGCCTCTCTATATTGAATATCAACTGCTCTTAGGAAGAGGAGTACCTTTGCACTGCTCAGTAGAACTTGATCAAGGGTTGAGAGACGCCCAAAACGCCGCTCGAACTCGTTGCACACTGCCGATGTGCTCATATCCCGTTTTGTTGACTCGACCCATGTATTAAGCTCTTGTTGAGTCATTTTTGTGGAGTCATCAAGCGCATACTCCTCTAGAAGACGTCGCTCAAAAGCTTCCCATGTACCACTTTCCGCCATAAGTGTTGTCACTCGATCTTGGAGAGTTGGCGCCACAACTCGTCCGAATCCGATCTGCCTAGTTGGTGGGGGAATGCCTCGAAGGTGCATTTCCCCTTTGAATACCTCAAGGTACTCGGAAACATCTTTTCCACTAAAGCGTCCAGCAATACTAACCACATGAGCCACCGCTTGGTTCAACTCCGAAGCTTCGTCCCGTGCCACCAACATTTGTTGAACGACGATGGCTGCCAAGCGTGCAAACTCGGTTTGTTGATGATGAATTTGTTGAAGATGTCGGTCGTTCTCGGAAGGCTGCGAAGACCTTGGCGGTTGTTGATCTGGGGGCAGTGATGTAATGTTTTGTTAGTTTGTTGCCATCTCTCGCTACCACTCTCCACGTTGGGTTCACCAAGATGTCGGGGTAAAATGCGTGTGCGATGAGCGGAACCACAGGGGTCTCAGACAAGGAGATGTAGCGACAACACCAATTGAATTACAATATCGATTATAAAAGCAAATAGGAGAAGTGGTTATATTTTCCGCAATACAATCTACTATGATCTTAGGTAGGAAGAAATTAGAAAGGAGAAAAATCTTGGCTAGTAGGAGAATAGAAAGAAAAAAAACCGTCAGATTGGGATGTTGGATGAACGATGCAAGCAACGTGAGTGCGAGTCTACCACCGATGCTCCGACGCGTACACCGTGGTGAGCTCCCCCTTCTATGCGTAGCCTTGCTTCCTTCTATTACCACCTGATGCCTCTCCTCTTGAACCCCCTCTCTTATATAGGGATGTGGGGCGCCCAATATGGCTCGCCACATGGCGAGCTTATGGTAACTCTATCTCTAGTGGCTCATGCACACTAGTTGTGCATGAGCGTTCTTCTTTTGGATGTGCACGTCAGTTTAAGATTTCTATATGTAGATACTATTTTAATATCACTAATAGTGTGTGGGCTTAGTGGTAAGTGTATAGCTTCATAATGTGGAGGTGGAAGGTTCAAATCTTCCCCTATGCACATTTGCTTATTTATTTATCTTCTTGTATAAAGTCGGCATTGTGGACCAAGACAAAAGAGTGATCTTTATGCACACTTCTCACACCATATCAAGACTTGAACTCATGACCTAGTCCAACCATGAATATGCTATAACCATCTCTCCAAATGCCCATCTTCATATATTTTACTCGTGGACATTTCCCATCAGGACATCCACCCCCACCAAACCGGCATATCCTCTGGTATATGCCCAAATTTAAATGCATAGGTTGGCCAGTGTGCAGCCCTCATCCTCCGAACAATTCATCATCTTGTCCTTCACTTAGCAGCTCGACATCGGGATCGGCTTCATGTCGTTTCTTAAATATCTTCACTCTTTTCCCAGCTATTGTCGTTGCTAATGTTGTGCCATCAAGCTCTTTGAGACGATAAGTGGCGTTATCGTGCACAGTTCCCACCACATAGGGGCCGAACCATCGTTTTGAAAACTTTCGAGTGGAGCTATGTTGATTGTCCAGACTACTGTCATAGACTAAGACCCAATCTCCTTCTTCTATTTTCTGCGGTCGTAGGCGATGGTTCTTATCAAACCTCTGTTTATTCTTCAACCTAGCCTCGCGGAGTTTAGTTAAGGCCAAGTCCAAATCCTCAGGCCTTCTTTCTAGCTGTCGAATCCGCAATGCTAGGAGTTCCTCTCTACTTACCTCATTAACCCATGGTATAGCTGCCCAAGACAGGATTGATCGTTCCACTGGCATTACTGGTTTTTGCCCAGTGATAAGTTCAGCTGGCATGTACCCTGTTACTGTGTTGTGTGTTGTCCTATCAGCCCATAATGCATAAGGCAACAATCGTGGCCATTGTGATATTTGCCCGTCACACGCCTTTACCAAAGCCTTCACAATAGGACTATGACCACGCTCGACCTTCCCATTAGCTTCTGGGTTATATGCACTTGTTAAAGAGAGAGTAACATTTAACTGAGAGAACAACTCTTTGGCTTCGTTAGCATCTAATTCACCTCGATCCGCAATGATTTTCCCGACACATCCATATCGGCAAATGACCTCCTCAAGTAAAAACCGACAAACAGCTGAGGTTGTCTTGTTCCGGAGTGCTCTACCTTCGACTTGATTTGTGAGGTCTTCCCTTGCAAGTACCAAGTACTTCATCTGCCACAACCCAACCGGCATTACCACAATATCCACCATCCATTTCGCGTGGAGAGCCAAAGGATATGTCGGATGAAGCTCATCTCTGTGCCGCACATTTGAGTACAACTGGCATTCTTCACAAGTCTCCACATACTTCACAACATCCTTGTAAAACCCAGGCCACCAATACTTCTCTTTTAGCTTGGAAAATGTGGCCCAAATGCCCCTATGTCCAGCCCAAAGACTATCATGGAACTCGGTCAAGAGTTTCCTTTGATCTGATTTCTTGGTCACGACACGCAATGGCGTTCCTCGTCTTTTCTTTGGATGTTTCCACAAAAATCCTTCTTTTAAGAAGAATTTGTAAGCCTTCTTCCGGATCTTTCGTGTTTCCTCCTTAGACCATGTTATCTCCGGTTTCATCAAACTTAGGAACTTACCCAATTGGCGCCATTCGCCTTCATATTCTTCCTCTTTAAAATTTGTTAGCACTTGCATTGTCCCTCTTCTGTTTGTGCACAAGCCATTTTGAATATGTCGAGGTGTACATCTTCATCATCTGACTGCATCTCATTCTCTCCCTCATATCGTGCACGAGATAACATATCTGCTACTGAGTTATGCTTCCCTAGGACATGCCGAATCTCTGGATTGAGAGACTTAATGTATGCAATCCATCTCAGCATTGCAATGTCTGGCGTCGAACATCCTGAGATCATCCCCAAGATTGGGAGACAATCAGTCTCAATAACGACCTCAGTGCCTATTAGATACTCTCTATCTGTCTTGACTGCAGATACTATTCCCCAAAGCTCTCGTTTCACTTGGGCATAACCTCTTTGCCGAAGACTAAGTACTTTAGCTCCGAACCGGATTGCATATCGACTTCCGTCCTCCGCCTCTTGGTTAATGACCCAGCCGATCCCAGTCGGACTTGTGTCCACTGTAACATAGATAGGATTCCCTTCAGTATAATTTGCCCTTCGAAGTGCTGGTGCTTTGAGGAGCAAGCCTTTAAGCCTTTGCATGGCCTTTGTATGTTCCTCTTCCCATTTGAACTTCTTTCCTTTCTTCAACAAGCCATATAGGGGCTCAGCTACATGCGCATAATGAGGAATCCATATATGAAAGAATGCACAGGCACCAAGAAACCGACGCACCTCAGTTTGTGTGTCACATACCTCCTTCATTGCTTGAATGGCTTGAACTTTGGTTGGAGATGGCTTCCGGCCATATGGCCCACAAAGATGCCCAACCACAAGTATTTCTGATTGACCAAATGCTGATTTTTCTCCTGAAAGAGTTAAATGAGCACTTTCTAACCTCGCTAGAATTTCATCACAATCCTTGATATGTTGCGAAACAAACTTCCGACAACCATAATCGCCAACAGTTTCATCTTTCTCTTCTTCCAAGCAACCTTTTATAGGGAGATCATCTAAGAAGGGCATTGTTACCTTTGGAATGTAGTCCCGTAGCACTTTGTTCATGGCATTCATAATGTGTGCCACAGAATTAGTTGCTCCTTGTGGCAATGTGCACATTCGCACCAGTCCTATGGGAGTACGCATGGTAGTTATATCCCTACTTTCCACTGCAAGTTGAAACTGGTCATACCCTGAATACAGATCCCCACTGGAGTAGATCGCCCTTCCTGCGAAGGCCTCAGCAAATTCATCAACACTTGGGCCAATCCCGGCATTACGAATTGTCACTTTGTTTACTGGTTGTAGATCTTGAATAAAACGGAGGGAACCATTCTTCTTTGGAACTGTAAACCATCGATTAGAGTAGGGTGCATTGGAAGGTTCTAGTACTCCCATGGTTACCTTCTCTTTTAAAAGCTCGATCAATCGCGGGATGTAGGCTTTCGGCACCGGAATCGGCTTTAAATTCCATGGTATGTGAGGGACCGTGAAGATGATCATCGGCTCGACAATATTTGGATCCACACACCCAATTTCTGTTGGAGAGAAAGCGAAAGCTTTACCTCGCCTCTTCAACATCTCTCTAAAGCATTTCTCTTCTTGAGGGAGTAGAAAATCACCCCCACCGACCCGGAGTTGTTGTAGAGACTCTTCAGTAAACATGTGCCCGATAGTTTCAGGATCCCTAAGGCTTGCATTTGTAGCTACCTCCCGTAGTTTACGCGTGCTGTCAGTTGGTAATGGGACAGCCACAGGTTTCACCTTCCTATCTACAGTTTTATACCTCGTGTTGACCAAAGCTTCATGCGAAATAATCTGTTCAAAGCTGTTCTGAATCGACAAATACATATTGATAGAGTTTACAGGAACCATTTGACATCCTCCTGAATAACTCCTAGCTATTCTTTCCAACTCGCCAAGTGTATCTTCTGGTGACCATTCCATCATTATTCCTTC
>CAKZGI010000437.1 GCA_936914905.1 uncultured Trichormus sp.
TCATCTTTTCTAACTGGATATATTTAAAAGGCTCTTCATCATTCACTGATCCAGCTAGTCGAAAGCCGTATGGGATGTCCGCTATAAGCAAAGAATAATCTTTCCTTGGCAATATTGTCCCCATGTCTGCGACATCTCCACAGAAGACACTATATGATAAAGAATGAAGGCTATTTGAAGGATGTGTAAACGACTTTAGCACACCCTCTGTGTCTTGGTCCATTTCCTTAGCCAGCATTCTTGTTTTTTCTTGACGTGCCCGCTCGATATGATAATTGAACACCTCAGGGCAGTCAAGAGATTTTCCAGATTGAGTTTTACCTCGACTAGGTTTCTGTTTATTAATAGTAATTAGAAAAGGGGAGAAACTAAACATTCAAAATCACAGTAATAATAGTAACAAGGTTAATTTTGATCTACATACCCAATCTCGGAAGACGATAAAGTATTCTTGAAGCGCTTTATATGAAGATGTATTTGGATACTGTTGCTCCACACTCTCCCATGTGGTGCAATTCAATTTTTTCATCATAATTTCTTGAATTTTCATGTACACTTTATGACTACAAAAGAGTATAACTATAATAAGCATTAAAACTCAAAACATAGAAGAATTGGATTATTGTACAATGCACAACACTCACTTGGATAATTCAACAACCATTTCATCAAGGCTCAATTCTTTTGAGATCACCCTCGACAAAACTGACGTAAGAAGAGTTTCATCTTTAATTCCCTGGAGGGCCCTCCATTGAGTGAGCTTCATATCCTCAGCTGCCTCTTCTATTGTGAAGTCAAGCTTTTTTCCTTTTGAGCCCTTCACGTCCACCTGAGGGTCAACCTTCCCTTTTTTCACCTTTTGTCCCTTGACCTCTTTGTTTTCCCACATTGAGAAAATTATATCCTGTAGGTCCCATACTTTGCCATCTCTAAAGGCCAATTGAAACCATGGTTCATACTTTCTAAGTCCCTCGGACTTCACTGACTCATCGGTCACAATCCCAACTTCATTCAAACAATGTTTCCTCAGACCGGGATGAAGCTTTGAACCATATTGTCTTAAAGCATCCAAGTACTCGTAATGAAAAAATCGAATCCTTTCTATGGACGACATCTTCTGTCTATAATCATTGTCATTATTATGGTCCCATGCTAGAAGCTTTGCTTCATCTATTGAAAGCCCAACGTAAATCTTGCATTCTGCATATTTGAAGAAATAGGTCGTTGGGTGTTCCATCACAAGCTGCCTTCTTGCTTCTGCTGAATGGGAGCCACCAATCACAAAATATCGATATTTCTCTGGATTTGAAATATCAAATTCAGCAATCGAAGAGCACTGAACAGGATCTACCATCACCAAGAAAGGTACCACTGTTGCATGAGGATTTATTTTCATTTTCTTCTTAAGGTTCTGTACATGCATATTATGCGGTTCTCTTATTTCAAGCGGCCTTCTCCCTGTGGCAGGATCAATAGGAGGCCGGTGCACAAGAGTGATTGGCAAGGTGAAAATATGCCCTTTCTTCACGAGCTTAGACTTGATTATTTGTCGACGTATAGTATTCTGTTCTGATTCAATAATTCCGGTCGACAATTCCCCACCAGGTGTGACTAGATCCTTGTCGGACGTGTTGTCTGGCACATCACTTTCAGTTGAGGATGTTTCTTCTTTTCGAGCCTTCTTGACTGGCTTGTTCTGGATAGGTTGTTTATGTTTTTTCGCTTTAGGGCGGCTTGCAGCTGGGATTGGTGATGCCACCTGTTTGCCTTTCAAATTCTGGTCATCAGAGGAAGCCTCATCTGATGTGGCAAAAGATACACGCCCCCCAATGAACGGTTCTAGAGTTAAAATCATATTGTCACTCTCGGAAAGTACGTGTCGGAGCTCAACAGGCTGACAACCAGAAATCACCAAATTAGGCTCTGACAATAGCAGCTCACGAGTCCCTTTAGATGTCTCCACGACCACCTTGAAGGAGTCAGAGTCCTCGTCCATGTAATCGACTTTAAGTAATTTCCCATAAGAGAAGACCTGGCCTCTTGATACAACACCTTTCCCGGATGCTCTGCCAATATATAACGTAACTCTTTTATGGTCTTCACGATATTTTAGTGCCCATTCAAAGGCAAGCATATCCTTCAGCACGGCTGAAGAACTTCCTGGCTGGGGCAAACTTCGAATTTGGGAAGGTTCCACTTTCTTCATAGTTATTGGATCCGACTTCTTACTCTCTTGAGAAGCTTGGTCAAACAGTGCACGCTTTGATGAATCTCCCTTCATTGGGAGTTTGTATCTCTTCACAGGCACTTTACGACCCATCTCTTCAAGGTGATCCTGGCTGAAAACATAAACATTGTTGAAAGCAAAGTCCATTTGCATAAATATACTCATAAACCCTAAAATTATGTAGATTTCATCTAGATTCTAGCGAAAACCCCTAAATTTTATTAGGTTTTAGCTCTAAACCATAAATTTTATGTGCATAATTTTAGTAATTTTTCCCCCTAAAATATAGTCAAGAAGGCTTATTTTGCACAGCTTTAAACGGAAAGTCGATGCTAGGCATCGACTTTTCGATTAACTTACTACTTTTTGTGGGGAGTCGATGCCTAGCATCGACTTCCCGTTTAAACTTATTGTTTTGAACTGGAAGTCGATGCTAGGCATCGACTTCCCCCAGATATGAAGACATTTTCAGCAGGAAGTCGATGCCTAGCATCGACTTCCAGTTTAAAATACCCAGTTTAAACTGGAAGTCGATGCTAGGCATCGACTTCCCCCAGATATGAAGACATGGTCAGCAGGAAGTCGATGCCTAGCATCGACTTCCAGTTTAAATTACCCAGTTTAAACTAGAAGTCGATGCTAGGCATCGACTTCCTTCACATATGAAGACATGATCAGCGGGAAGTCGATGCCTAGCATCGACTTCCGGTTTAAAACACCCAGTATTAACACGAAGTCGATGCTACGCATCGACTTCCATCAGATATTCACAATTGATCATCTGGAAGTCGATGCGTAGCATCGACTTCCTACTGGCATGCAATCAAACATAAACTAGGCATCTGCAGGAAGTTGTCCGTACACTGCTGGAATAGGTTAGAAAAATACCTGGTTGGCCGTTTGCTTGCACCTTTCTTGTCCATCACGCAAAGTTGTCTCCTTCTAGATTTCCTCTTTCGTCTTTGTAATTCAGCCTTGACTCGCTCCTCGTGCTTTGTAAGTGCTCCACAACTCAATGACGCATGTAATGATATGAAAGGCCCGCCTTGACTTATATAGTATGTTGTGACCCGTGGTTAACTAACACCGGTTAACTAACTAACCCTAGCTAGACGAACTGTGGTTAGTTGACTATTGTTAGTTGACCCGACTATTGTTAGTTGACTTCACTTGACTAGCTAGAAGAACTGTGGTTACCCTAAACTATGTAGTACTCATATAAACTAGCTAGACGAACTGTGGTTACCCTAAACTACTTCTATTGTTCTTGCTTTTGCTCATTTTCGTTAAGAGCTAGTATGTCTTCTGCTTCTTCTTTGGATTCTAAGATTTCAGTTGAGCCATACAGTGCATCTCTTGACTCTAGGATTACGGTTGAAGAATATGATACATCAATTGCAATGTCCGAGATGGAGGGTCCCAGTTCACAAGATGATGTGCCTAGAGAATCGCCAGGTACTTCTTCAATGTTGACTCCAATATGTTTTAAAAGAGTTCCTCGTCGTGTGAGCTATAAAAGATTAGAATATGTAACATCTGAACGTCAGATTTTGATGGATATTAACAAGCAATGTTGTCTATCAAATTGTTTGGCAAAAATTGGGAAAAAGGGTTTGCAGTCTATTCGTCAATGTTATTTTTCACTGAACGGAGAGGAGCAAGATACATTTCTTGTTGCTCGCCTTCAGTTGATAAAAGACACCTCATCAAGGAATAAGGTCTCATTTGATTACTACTTAAATATGAACGATAGATGTTGTCGACAATCTTTTAAAATAGCATTGGGTGTTGGTAACATGAGATTAAACCGTATTCAACAACGTTGCCTTTCCAGTGATTGGGCTTGGGAAACTCCAGTTGGAGAGGTAAGTGGGAGAGGCCTGGTGGGTCAAAATGCAATTACTTGGATGCAAAACTATTTTAGGTTTCATTGTGAAGTGATGCCTACAACTGGAAGATTGCATTTGTCGGATAATTACACTAGAGATGAATTGTTTCAAATTTACAGGGATGAGATGCAAAGTAGAGGGGAAAAGAATATCAAGTATTGTCAGTTTACTAGATTGTGGAAATTGCATTTCGACAATGTTATGATACCGCGTAAAGTTAGAATGGGTGTTTGTTCAGTTTGTGCAAACCTTAAAAGTATGATCAAGGCAGCAAGGGGTGATGATGCTAAGAAAGATAGATTGAAAAAAATATTGACTGATCATCGGGACAGTCAGGCTAAAGAGCGGATTAAAGCCATGCACCATAGAGATAAGGCTCTCAAATGTCCAGGACGATATATGTGCCTTATGATTGATGGCATGGATCAGAAAAAGACTTGCCTGCCTCATTTTACTAGGCTTCCAAAAGACATTGGTGATGAATGTCTAGTTCAGATGCACTTGGTTGGTTGTTTGTCGTACAACCAAGTTGTTAAACCTTGGGTCTTCCTTTCATACCCTAATGTTCATAATGATCCAAATCTCACGATAACAATTATGCATAGTGTGTTGCAGTCTTGGATAGGCCCCTTGCCGCCTGTGCTTTATGTTCAACTTGATAATACGGCAAGAGAAAATAAGAACTCAAGTGTGTTCGGATATCTGAGTATGTTGGTGCATCGAGGTTTGTTTAAGAAGATTAAGGTTAACTTTCTCTTGGTTGGTCATACTCATGATCATATTGACCAAATGTTTAGCACGTTCTCTAAAAAGTTGTCACGTTATGATGCATTTACAATGCCAATATTGGCTAACTTGATCAAGGAAGCTTATACACCAAGACCAGAGGTTATGCATTTAAAAGAGGTTTACGATTTCAAACGTTACGCACTTGGCGATGATAATGGCACTGTAAAAGTTTTTGAACGCTTACACAACATTAGTTTTAATCATGTGTTCTTATTTAAATGGGTTGAATCAGAAATGGCTGCTTTGCTATTTGCCAAACAATACTCATCGTCAGGTCGATGGGAGCCAGAATGTGGTTGTCGATTCTTGTTAAAAATGCCTGATGCTTTGGTTGTGCACGGTGCTGAACAAATGCCGCTTGAGGATAAAAGATTAGTGGTCATGCATTGTGATACCTTAGACCAAAAGAGACAATTCTGGTTAAGCTCCCTTGAGGCAAAGATGAAGAATATAGAGAATGCTAAGAAATATGCCGGTGCGCAAGATGTGAAATGGTGGGATGATTTCTTTTTAGACCAACAAAGTATAATAGAATGCCGCTTTAAAGGTCATTGGCCAATCTCAACACCCTTTACATGGTCACTTGGCACAAGCATTGTTTCATCATGCTCTCAACCCTTACCAGAAGAACTTGGGAATTTAGTCCAACCTCCACAAAGGGACATTTATGTGGGCCCTCGTATGTCTAGAGAAACCGAGGCACGATGGCATGGTAACCTGCAAGAAATAGAGGTTGGCTCTTTGATTGCGACATTAGCAGATGGTGATACTTTGGGCCATCCATTTTGGATTGCAAAGGTTATTGAGTTGATTAAGGATGAGAGTCAATTGGCTTTGCTGTCTTTGAAAGTTCATTGGTATCACACCACAAGTCAAAATGCCTTTTTGGGAAAATATACATTGGAAATGATGACAACAACAATTGGAACGGGAGCAAGGAAGAAACGAAAGACTATACGAAGAGTGTCAACGTTGCATTTGGCGGATGTTGATATTATCCTTTACGATTTTACTTTCACCAAATCTGGTCATCTTAGAAAATCGACAATTGCCATGCTCACAGAAAAACTAAAGATCACTTCCGCTAGACAAACAAGAAGTTCAACACAAGATCCAACAGTTGTTGGTCTTCATTTGGATGAGGATAATGCTTTGATAAATAGCTCAGAGGAAGATGAGAGTGCTTTTATGTCCGAAAGTGAAGCTAGTGGGTCTGATGCTGGAGAATAATGTTCTACATACTCAAGTAAAAACATTTTAGTCACTATTTTGTATATAAACTAATAGCATATTGTATAGTTTTTATTATAAATGTTACTCGAGCCCTAAATATTGGTTATTCACAATTGTCGAAGATTTCTTAAGCTTTGCTTGTTAACCAAATCTCTATTTTTTGTATATTTTTCAAGGTGGTCTAATGTTTGATTGCGGTCGAAATTGGCTTATTTTTAGGATATTTTTTAAACTCCTTGATGCTGGTGTCAATGTATTTTCAAAACATCTCAAAATATAGGGAATTTGTTGTAGTATCTGAGGGAATATTCCAATTGTTTCTCATTTTACGATATGTTACCTGTTCTTTACGCAAACGTGTTTATATTATCTTTTGGACTGGATAGCTTATTCTCTTAGTGATCGAACATGGGAGCCAGTAGAAAACCTGAATAATGCATCTGAGCTTGTAGCAGAATTCCACCAACATTATCCAAATAAGCCGAACCAAGATTCGTGCACCATGACTCGTGGAACTCGTCATCGAAGGAGGGGGATGGTGTCATA
>CAKZGI010000438.1 GCA_936914905.1 uncultured Trichormus sp.
AACCTATCAAAGCAATGGTTAACTCTGCTTTGCAGATACCTTCTTTAATCCCTCTTGCTTAGACCTGAATCCTTAGGATGGTTATATCAAGATTTGGGGTTATTGTACTCATGAACAGCTTAAAACAAAAGGTAGCTATGACGCAAGCGATGGCGTTCCGCGCACCGTAGGTGATCGCACTTATTCTCTAGATGCCAATGACATCAACCAAGATATCAACATGCTAACTTTCACATTACAACTTTGTCCCACAAAAACCACCCGCCAAGCTATCAACTCCTTACCACCTTTACCACAAACACAGGCACAAAAGCTCATCACTCGATTAGCAAATCCCGAAATCATCAACCCCCGTTCAGCCATTCCTTTTACCTTGTGGGGTGCATTAATTGAACATGATGGGTGGAGACAAAATCTATTGGGAAAGATTGAATTTACAAAATGCTGCTGCTGGTGCTAGGTGCTAGGAGTATCACAGAAATCCAACCTCAACAAACACTCTCTCGTCAATTAGAGATTGCTGGACAATTATACGAATTACTACTAATACCAGAAACAGAAGATACATGGCGCTTTGAATTACATCATCTCACCGTTGGTCTAAGCATTCCCTCCGGTTTTAAACTCCGACTTCTCACCGAAGATTTACAACCCTTCCCCGACAATAAAGCCGTAGCCACAACTGCGGTACAATCATTAATTTATAGATGTCGCATTAGAACCACGAGAAGGCATAGTTTGGGAAATCGAACTCTTACCGGAAAATTATAACCGTGAAATTATCAGGTTTTAATTGTACTCTTTTAATAGATTTGAACTTTCAATTTTTAACAAACTATGATTGGTGTTGCAGTTGTCGGTACTGGATTTGGTCAAAAAGTACATATTCCCGCATTTCAAGCCCATCACAAAACAGAGATAGTTGCTATTTATGATCGAGATATTCATAAAGCTAAAGCCATAGCCTCAACTTATGATATCCCCCATGCTAGTGATAATCTAACAGAAATTCTCGCTTTACTAGAAGTGCAAGCAGTCAGCATTTCCACACCGCCATTTTTACACTATGAAATGGCAAAACAAGTCCTGCAAGCTAGTAAACATATTTTACTGGAAAAACCCATCACCTTAAATGCAAACAAAGCCAAAGAACTATATCTTTTAGCTAAAAATCAAGGTGTAATTGCATCTGTAGATTTTGAATTTCGCTTTGTTCCCGCATGGCAACTTTTTTCTCAGCTTCTCTCCTCAAACTCTGTCGGTAATTTGCGCTTAATCAAAATTGATTGGTTGGGTTCTTCCCGTGCAGATACATCCCGTCCTTGGAATTGGTATTCTAGTCAAGAAAAAGGTGGGGGTGCATTAGGTTCTTTAGGTTCTCATGCTTTTGATTATATTAACTGGTTATTCGGTTCAGTTAACAGATTAAACGCGAATTTGAGTACAGCTATTCCCGCCAGAACTAACCCAGAAACTGGAGAATTAAAATCAGTAGATACAGATGATAATTGTTTACTAACTCTAGAATTAGCAAATGGTATACTTTGCCAAGTTTGTATTAGTGCAGTTGTTTATGCAGACAGACCGCACTGGCTAGAAGTATATGGAGATAAAGGGACATTAGTTTTAGGAAGCTATAACCAAAAAGATTATATTCACGGTTTCCGGGTTTGGGGTTCAGAACCAGGTCAACCTTTACAAGAAATAGAAATTCCTCAACATTTACTCTTTCCTCAAAATTATAATGATGGTCGGATTTGTGCATTTCTGCGTGTGGTAGACCAATGGGTAAAAGGAATTGAAACCAAGCAGGAAACTACACCATCTTTGTATGAGGGTGTGTATTCTCAATTATTAATGGATTTATCCCACAAATCCAATCAATCAAAAACCTGGGTAGATGTACCAAGTTTAGAATCATTTTTAGCCGAAATTACTCAATTATAAACCTGAAAGTTGTAAATTGCTTTGGGGAAAGGTTAAAGGTTTTTTTCGCCTAACTGAGCAGTATTGGGTTCGGAGTCTGATCAAATTTGAATAATAAATTTACACAACTTTAAGTTTCTCTACAATCATATTTAAGTTTCTCTACAATCATATTGCTTGACATATAGGACACTATATGTCAAGCAATATTTTATTATGTCTATTATCAAAGTTCAGAATATCTTAAATAAGATGGTTGAAGTCCTTAGCAACAATGGTTTGATAGCTTGGATTTCCAAGCTGCGCCGAAGGTGACAGTTGCTAAGTCTCGTTTGGAGTTAGGTAATACATCAAATGTTAAATGGTTTGATAGCATCGGTGAACATAAGATTGATTGGAGTCCAGGATATCGAATTTATCTAGCTCAGGATGGTAAGCAACTAATAGTCTTATTTGTTCACTAGTAAGGATTCGGGTGGTGGGGTATTGACAAGTGTGATAGGTGAGGCAGAATATAGCAAGCAGTTAT
>CAKZGI010000439.1 GCA_936914905.1 uncultured Trichormus sp.
GTTGTAAAAGCTTTAAGCCTCAGATTATTGCCTTTGTTAAACAGGATTATTCATGCTTCTCAAACTGGTTTTTTACCAGAAAGGAGTATTTTTTATAATATATTCACTTTTTGGGAAGCAGCAGCTCTTGCAATTAAGCAGAAACAGAAATTGGTGATACTCTTGCTTGACTTCGAAAAAGCGTATGATAGAGTGGATTGGAACTTTCTCGAAGGTATCATGTTAAGGTTTGGTTTTCATACACAATGGATCACTATGGTTTCTATGTTGTATAGGAATGCTTTTAGTAAAGTATTGCTTGCTGGACATATGGATCCTCGTTTTCAGATAATTCGCTCTCTGAGGCAAGGTTGCCCACTAGCACCATTTTTGTATTTGATCTTTGCGGAAGCTTTGCATATTTTCTTAAATGCACAAGTGGTTGGAATTCGCCGGTTGAGTATCCCATTGTCCGATCAACAGTTAATTGACGTGGAACTTGCAGATGATACCGCATTATATGTGGAGGGGTCGCAGTCAAATTTAATTGTTGTACAAGATGCCATTACAACATTCTGTAAAGGTGCAGGAGCCATGATGAATTGGCATAAGTCGGTCGCATTTTGGGTGGATTCGGAAATGACTGAACACCCAAGTTGGCAGCCCCATGAGGATTTCAAATGGGTCCCTAGAGGCACTCCAGTAAGGTATTTGGGATGTCAGGTAGGTATAGATCTTTCTCCGGAACAACAAATTGCTCCTCTATTACTATCTATTAGAAAGAGAATAACTTTTTGGAGTACTGCCAAGCTATCATTGGCAGGAAGAGTCGTAGTCGTTAATAATGTTTTATTGTCTACTATATGGTATATCACATCATCTTTGATGTTTGCTACATCTACTATGGATCAAATTAAGAGACTGGTAAGAAATTTTTTATGGTCTGGGAAAGATGTTGGAACTTGTCGATCAAAGATGGCATGGGATGTTATCATACGTCCTACTAAACATGGAGGTTTGGGGATAATAGATCCGATTTGCCAAAGTAGAGCTATGATGGTTAAGTTTATTGTGAGAGGATTGTTGCCAGGAAGAGAGCGGTGGAAAGCCATGTTGTTTTCTCGTATGCAACAATGTGCTCCTAAGGAAGGGCAGCCTTGGCCCATTAGTTTCAGATGGTTGTTTGCTAAGGATCCCTTTTTTCACTCCAATTATGGCTGGCATGATAAGTCTTATTTGGGTATTTTTAAGGCTTGGAGATGTGTTAAAGGTTTTCTGCAGGAAAAGCCATTCACCGTGGAGGATGAACTCTTAAGACAACCAGTATTATGGAATACACAATTTTGTTCTCTGTCAGGACAAATGTTTAAGTCTCATCCGAGATTGGCATGGGCAATTTGGCGGCAGGACCGGCTGCTACATATGACAATTGGAAAACGTTTTGTGCTTCTTCGGAAGAAAATCGGGCTAGAGTTCTTTCAAGTCTACTAGGTGGTGTAACTATGATGTAGTAGGTGCATGAGAAATGTGAATGTAAACGTTTCTAGGATGGTAATGCCTCGTTGGGTTGGTGTGTTCACGGGATTAGAAATTTCGGTGGAAGTAAGAGGATATCCGCGAGATGGGTCTTGTCAGGTTGATCAAGTGGTATGGATGAGGGTTGATCAAGTTTTAAGATTTATTAACCTTCTTCCGTAGGGACAAGCTATGTGGCCTTCTCTAACAAGAACACCGTTTAGATATGAAGGTTCAGATATTGGTTTGCGTTTTCGAATTTCCTCTAGTGGTGTTACAAGAGTGGTTAGTTCACGAGTTGAATTTACTCCTAGCAGCAGAGAAGTTCTGCAAATGCGGGAACGTGTGAGTTCCACTACTATGTGGTTTATTTGGAAAGATAGCTGTAAAACTGTAATTATAGGATATATTTGTAATTAAAACTGTAGTCTATTCTGGTCTTCAACTTTAGCTAATTTGTACTCCTAATGTTCCATTTCTGTGAATTGTATTAAGCAAGAACAATTTACATCACCCTAAGGCCCTTTTCTTATTATACACTACACATCAAGCCAGACTTCTAACATTGCCGTTAACCTAGTATATCATGGTGCACCGAATGACTCCATACTTCTTGTCCCCAAAAGTTACTCTTATATTATGGTATAGTTTCCGAAAACCTATAGTTTGCAACTCTGTATATTCTTAATGTTGCTTTGTTAGATAGAAATCTGCTTTCAATGTAGATATAAGAATAAAGTAATCGAGACAAACTACAAACGTAAGGTAATGAGAATAAATTCTAAATTGAATAAGAGCTTGAGCCTTTTCGAATTGTAGGCTTTTAAAGACCAAGCTCTTGAAAAGAATAGGATGTCCAGGTGCCTATGTAAATCATCACCTCAGACCTCATGGAGATGGGCATATGAGAGCGTGTTTAGCCCAACGAGTATCATTCATCTTGGATTGTTGGTAGCGCTATGCT
>CAKZGI010000440.1 GCA_936914905.1 uncultured Trichormus sp.
TGGTTCTGTTTCTATGGAGCGATTCCAACATACTGCCAATTTATTGACGGTTATAAAAACTTGTCGCCGTCAAGCACTGTCTCTAATTGAGTTTTCTGACCAACCTATCAAAGGGATCGTTAACTCTACTTTGCAGACACCTTCTTTAACCCCTCTAGCTTAGACCTGAATCCTTACCTGAATTTGAGCAAATCGCCGATTTAATCGAACCTTTATTATAGTAGAAATTAGGAATCGGGAGTTATTCCCTAACAGAATTTTGGATTTACACGACGGATAAATCTGGTGGCTTGTACCATCAAGTAATTATTGGTCAGAATTCAGAAGTAATTTTTTTAGCAGAACTATTTTTTAGTCTGAATTTAATCATTCATTGATATCCTAACCTCCCTGTCTAATGCTATTAATACAAATTAATTATGAACACCAATCCCCAAACTGAAAGTAAAGATACAATTCTTCTAGTAGACAGGTCCAAAAATTTAAAATTGCTCAGTTATTCACTGTTGAACATTGATTATATAGTTTGGAGAGTCATAAGTGGGAGGATGGCACGGAAAACAGTAAAAATAAAACCTCCAGATGTCGTTATTTTAGATGTCAAGATGCCATAAATAGATGGCTATTAAGTTTGTCAAGCACTCAATCTAGAGCCATTTCTACTGGAGATTACTGTGATTTTTATTAGTGCATTAGATGAAGCTTTCAACAAAGTAAAAACCTTTCAACTAGGTGGAGTAAACTACATTACTAAACTTTTGAGATTGAAGAAGTAGTGCCACGTCTAGAAAACCAATTAACCATTCAGAGACAAAAACACTATTTATTAAATGAAATTGCTAAATGTAGAGAACCTGAAGAAATAGTTTATCAATCTAAATCCCTAATTTATAGTGTTTTAAATAGTTCCCTTGATGGTATTGCCGCTATGCAGGCTGTATGCAATATAATAACAGGTGATATTGAAGATTTCTGCTGCTTAGTAGTCAATTCAGTTATTTCCAGATCATTAGGATACAACCGTGAAGACTTAATTGGGAAAGTGGTAGTTAAGCAATTTTTAAACCATATTGATACCACACTTTTTGATCGTTTTTTTGCAGTTGTGGAAACTGGGGAATCCTTAGCCGAATATTTGTATTTTTCTGTAGGAAAATCTTGCTGGTATCACTGTGTTGCTGTAAGATTAGGAAATGGTTTCGCAATTACACTCGGTGATATTACTGAGCGTAAATTAGTAGAAATAGCTTTAGCTCAAGCTAAGGAAACTGCAGAAGAAGCGACTAAAGCCAAAAGTGAATTTCTAGCTAATATGAGTCATGAAATTCGCACACCGACAAATTGGGTATTGGGGATGACAGAATTACTCGCTAATACAAATGTTACAGATACCCAAAAAAACTTTGTACAAACGATTATAGATAGCGGTGATGCACTTTTAAATATCATTAATGATATTCTTGATTTTTCTAAAATAGAGTCAGGAATGGTGGAGTTGGAAGCAAGAGTTTTCATTTTAGAAGATATTTTAGAATCAGTATGTAATCTTTTAAATAGACAAGCATTGGATTTAAAAATTAATCTGTACTATTAGACCTCTCGCAGAATTAATTTTATGCTATAAAAGGGGTTTATCTTTGTTTTAGCTAAAAGTTAGAGTTACACGGTTATGTTTGAATTAGCGAGCGCAAAGAGCACCAAGAATACATAAAATCTAAACCTCCCTATCATACCACAGAAACAATTTTGTAAGAGGTCTATTCAACTCAACCAGATATTCATGGTGGGATGGTTACAGATAATTCTCGTTTGCGTCAAATACTTATTAATCTTGTGGGAAATATGATTGAATTTACCGAAAAAGGGAGTGTTTATATTCCAGTTTTCAAAAATATGAAACAGGAAGGTCAAAAATTAAAATTATTGTTCTCAATACAAGATGCTGCTATTGGTATTAATAGCGATCGCATCATTAAATTACTTCAACTATTTATCGAGGCTGATGCTTCTATTAGTCGTAAATATGGTGGTACAGGTTTAGGTTTAACTATTTGTAAAAGTTTGCTTGAGTTGATCGGAGGAACAGTTTGGATGGAGAGTTTTAGTCATATTAGAGACGGCCGAAAATTTACGAAGGAGTCTGTGTCTGGCTTTCCATAGTTTTATGATTAGGACAGAGCCAAGGAAAGAATCAAGGTTGGGAACAGTAACTGATAGGAACTATCCATGAAGATGTTGATGAATAGTTCATAACTGACCTCATATCCATAACATTTATGAAATTGGTAAAACTAATGAACCAATTCGTAATGTGACTGAACCACAAATAGAAAGAATTACTTGTTAGTAAATTCGGGAATTCAGGGGAAATCTTTGTTGAACTACGCGGAATATTTTTATCAAGTCTAATGACGTTTTCAACAAAAATACCCTTGCTGGAAAACTCTTTGTTTCGTGCCTTTT
>CAKZGI010000441.1 GCA_936914905.1 uncultured Trichormus sp.
TTTGGTTTGGTTGGGACTGAACTGCCCAACTCTACACCTCCCCCCTTAGGGAAAGAAGCCGGACTATTGTCGGAGTTGGGACCGGCCACGTGTTCGCAAGGTTGGGGAAAGAAACGCTTTATACGAACTATGTGTGCGGTGGTTCGAGAGGCGTTCGATATCCGTTCGAGGAGGTAAGTGGTATCTCGGACCGGTTTGATGACCCGATAGGGACCGATCCATCGGTGTAAAAGGGATTCGCTTAAACCCTTCCGTCGCATAGGGTAATAGAGGAGTACATAGTCACCCGAAGCGTATTGAACGTCGCGGCGCAGGGAATCGTAACGCTTCTTCTGTCGTTGCTGAGCAGTGCGAAGGTTGGATAGTGAAGACAAACGGAGGAGGGGGATTCGGCTTTGCAGGTATGACAACCACTCTGCTGCGTCTCTTGTTTTAGGGTTTACTAAAGCTAGGTCGAATTCTGGTGGGAATTTTGGGTCGCGGCCGAAGAGGGCTCGGAAAGGACTGATGCGCGTGGAGGACTGGACAGACGTGTTGTAGGCGAAGATAACAAAAGGGAGGATCTCATCCCAGTTTTGATGCAGAGGGTCCACGAATGCTACCAGCATCAGTTTGACAGTCCCATTCAATCGCTCAGTTAAACCATTTGTTTGGGGGTGATACGGGGACGTGAATCTTTGCGTGATGCCGAGCGCGTTGGAGAGCACTTGGAGGACCTCACCGCGGAATTGGGGTCCCTGGTCCGACAGAATATACTTCGGGCAGCTATGTTGAAGGATGACCTGTTGGAGGAGTATTTGGGCTACGGATGTTGCTGTAGTATCGGGTAAGGCGACTGCGATACACCAACGAGTTAAGTATTCGGTGATTACCAGAATGTAATTGTTGCCGGTTGTAGATGTAGGGAATGGGCCGGTCAAATCCCAGCCGACCATCTCGAATGGGGTGGATACTTCGATTGGGACTAGCTTGCCGACGAGCGAACTGGGTGATTTGATATGTTGGCAGGTTCCGCATTGCTGTACGTAAGCGGCCACATCTTGACGCATTTGAGGCCAATAAAAGGAGGTACGAATTTTCTCCCATACTTTGTGGAATCCGAGATGACCGGACATCTTGTGGTCATGATAAAATTGTAAGTAATTGTGACGCAATTTTTGAGGCACATAAATTCGAGGTTGTTTGTTTCTTTCGATGAAATATAGGATGTTGTCGGTAAGCATGAACTGTTTTGTTTCTGGAGTATTGGGTTGAGTCCGTATCCTTTGTATTAGTGCCTGCAGGATCGGATCATTCTGTTGTGCTACCGCAAGCTGAGAGCCTGAAAGGGGGAAATCGCAGGAAGTATCCTGCATCTGCACTGCTTGTGTTTCGGAGCGGGAAAGGTTATCGGCTATTTGATTTTCGGAACCACGCCGGTATTCTAATGTGAATGGGTATTCTTGTAGTGCCAAGGCCCAACGGAGCAGGCGGCCTGGAGGATGTCGTTTGTGGATGATGGCAGTTAGTGGCCGATGATCCGTTTCCACTCGGACGTTGGTGCCATGTACATAAGGGTGTAATCGCTGGAAAGCCCAGACAATGGCGAGGAATTCCTTTTCCGTTGTTGAGTAGTTGATTTCAGGTTTGGTTAAGGATCTGCTGATAAATGTGATAGGCTGCCATTGTTGGTTATCGTCTTGTTGTAGAAGGACCGCGCCGATTCCTTGATTTGATGCATCTGTCTGCAGCTTGAATGGTTTGGAAAAATCAGGGTGAGCCAAGACTGGGGCCTTTTTTACTCTTTCCTTGAGTGTTGTAAAACAGGTCTCGCACGCCTCCGTCCATTGGAATGGTATCCCTTTTTGAAGCAACCGTCAGAGAGGGCTGGTCAGCTCTGCCGGATTGGGAAGAAAACGCAAAGAAAAGGTTACTAGGCCTAAAAAGCTCTGAAGTGGCTTGATGTTGCATGGTCGCTTGAAGTTGGTAATGCTACTAATCTTCTCGGGATCCATCTGAATGCCGTTGGCTGATATCAGGAAACCAAGGAACTTGAGGCATGTGCAACCCCAACGACATTTCCGCAATTGTAATTGTAAGTTGTATTTCTGAATCTGATCTAGAACTGCCCGTAAGACTTTAATGTGTTCTTACCATGTATGTGTGTGG
>CAKZGI010000442.1 GCA_936914905.1 uncultured Trichormus sp.
AAGAATGAAAGGAAACAGTAAATTTTGGTTAAAAGAAAATGCGGAAATTATGTTATATCTTCGTTGTCAATGGATAGCTGGGAGTTGGCATAATTTCTGTAATTCCATTTTCACCTCTTTTATCTATCTTCAAACTGTCTAATATTTTAGACCTACAACTCCCATTTAATAGGATTTTATGTGCTAATCAATACCTGCTTATTTGATCACTGACGTAAGCAGCTTATTCGCAACAGCCACAAGTTATTGAATGCAGGTCGTCTTAGGATATTTTGATAAGATACTTTGTATTGCAATTTTATTTATTGGATGTGATTTATTTGATTTTAATTCCAGAAAAATATTTTAGCGATGTCTTTGGTTGGCGTAGCTAAAAGCACACTTTTTACCCCACCTTACAAAATCGCGTTGCTCCCCTAACCTAAAGAGTTAGTTTTACTATCACTGAATATATCGGTGATAAACGTAGCATACATAATTTACATTCCCAATAGATGGATTAATATGGGCTATAGTTGCTACTATACGATTCCGTTTGTGAGCCGGGAAGTTGTCGGTTGGTTTGGGAAAAGTTTACTGGGTTTAGGGTAAAGATTTTTTCCCATCTTTCCTGCAAAACAAACCTGGGCAGTATTGTCTTCACTGGTGTACAGCAGATCCTATTTTCTGTGCAATATCAAGATTTAAACTTGAAGATTCAGGACTTATGTAAGAGGTCTATTAGTAAGGTGCGTCAGACCTATAAATTGGTTAGTATCAATAGGTTTTCAACATCTGACGCACCTTACAAGAGACATTGAGTTTGACTCAAACGTATTGATGTATAAGGATGATGCACCAAATTCTGTGAATACTTTTAAGAAAGTCAAGGACAAACAGCCAGAATACGAAGAAGAAGGCGGATATTAAGTTTAGTCAACCTAAATCCCCAATTCTGGCTATTACATCCCCTTTTTAATTACAAGTAACTGCTGTAGCCGAATTAACCTTTATTAAGTCACCAGTGAATACCGCTGTGTATTTAAAAGGTGATGAACCAGAACAAGTCATGGAACTTGTATCAGCGCGACGGGGACTCGACCAAGAATCACCTTCTACAGTCAAAGTTTTTCCATTCCAGGATAATCCCCTGACTACTAAAGAGTTAGTTTTACCATCACTCAATTTTCTCGCACTGACAAACGTAGCATAATTTACGTTCCCAGTAGTTGGGTTAATACGGGCTATAACTGCTACTTTTGCACCGCCTCCACTACCATAGCTAGGTAGCCAACGGCCAGCAGCAAAGCGCCAGAAATCATTACCGGTCTGGGAACCAGTAGAGGTAAAAACGCCATATAAAACGCCGCTTCCATTCCAAAGCAATCCATATCCTGTACCGTCGTCACTGGTTGTTTCGTAGTCGCTGCGACACCATTTCCTCACACCATTATCAAACCGGATGATGCGCGGATCTTTATTAACAGATGTTACTTGTTGATAACCAATATAGATAGTTGTTGTCCCCAAAATTGCTTTTGGTCCATTTTTAGCTTTAATTGTGGCTTCACTATCATTGCAAGTAAATGTTACAGCGTTTCCCAGAAATGAGGCTGAAGTAGTTTGGGCTAGAACTTTAGGAGCTAAGGTTGTAATTGCTAAATTAGCCCCTAAAATTACTGCTAAGGCTGGAAATTTTAGATACTTGATGAGTTGGCGGCTAGTAATTACTGAATTACGCATGGGATGACAATTTCCATCAGTGGTTTACAGCAATTCCTATTTGCTGTGCAATGTCAATTTTATCACAATGGTGTAATTACTGACTTAGCCATTTTTACTAAATCAGCCTGCTTACCTGCTTTTAAAGCAATTGTCTACTGAAGACCTTTTTGCCCCCAGGTTAAGGTAGCATTAGAACAATTAGCACCAGATTTAGCATCTACAAAATAGCTACTGATACCTTTAGCTAAAGATACGGCTTTACCTGTGAGTTTGGATGTCTTGCTATATGATAGCTTCAGCACTAATTATACTAAGACGGCAAGCTGTACCACCAGTGTAATTTTGGTTAAATACTAGTAATATATCATACTTGTGTTTTGCGATGCTGTAGAGAATGGCGTAAAGTGGGTTTTCAGAATCTGATTCAGGAACATACTTCGGTAATCAAATTTTAATTTGACTATTTTTCTTTAATTTAGGCAGAAATGACTTAAAAACTGGGTGTGGTTGCTAAACTTGGCCATTAATCTGCTGTTGTGGTACGGCTATAGCTAAATCATGAAAGCTTCCAGTATTGACTAGGAAAGATAACGCAAATAAAGCACTAATGTAGTGTGATCTGATAATCATATTCCTACACCTATTTTACTAAATTTAATATACTAAAAAGGGTTTAAAAGTATCGTTCTGAACGTTCGTCGAGCGTCTCTGAAAGAGATAGTGAAGAATCCCCTAGATACTAGAGCCTACGGCACGCTCCGCGTTCACGCAGTGTCCCGAAGGGATACCCTGGGCTATCAGTATGACATAAGTCCAAGTTTCACCCGTTTGGGGGATACATTTTACTATTTATTAGAAAAATAAAATATCTAATGACTTTTCTATTTCTAAATCTAAAATTCTAGCTTGTGTATCTTTATGTTCTTCCAGTTGTCCATCTTGCCAAGATAAATCTGCACCTTTCTGAAAATCATCAACTGCTCCCTGTTTATCTCCTATAATTAACCGAGAATTACCACGATTATAATAAGCATCTGTGTAATTAGATTTAATTTTAATTACTTCGTTAAATTAGTAAGGATTCAGGTCTAAGCTAGAGGGATTAAAGAAGGTGTCTGTAAAGCAGAGTTAACCATCCCTTTGATAGGTTGGTCAAAAAACTCAATTAGAGACA
>CAKZGI010000443.1 GCA_936914905.1 uncultured Trichormus sp.
AATTCTTGCCCCAATGGAATTACACCCCTTAACCAGAGTTACTGGTTATTTAATCCACTATCCTAACGAGCAACCAATTAATGATCGCAGTACTGGAGGTTTAGCAATTAGAAATTTTGCGACGTGGTTACTGGCTGATACCCAAATTGTTTCGACTATTTTAGGTGTAGAATTGCCACCTCTGGAAAATTTAGAAAATTTAGATAATACCAAGCATATTTTGGAGAATGTGATCGCTAAATCAACATACTTGTCAGAAGACAGCAGCAATCAGCGTCGGCTACAAATTCGCTGGAACTTAGGTTAACAGATTGATTTAGCGATAATCACAACTTACTATCCAGATGGATATCCTCCTTTTTTACAATCTTTGCTGTTAGCGACAAAAGCTGTTATACCGATTTTTCATATAAATTGAAGATGGAGATTTGGGCGATACCTGCCGCGTGGAATGCTATCGCATCAAAAGTGATCACATTCGTTTTTGGGTTTTCAGCTTGCTTGTTTACAGGATTTAAGAGGCACTGCGCTCATAGTAATCACGCATCTGAGAAATTAATCAGCAGAATTTAACTTCCATAGGTGATTAGCAATGGTATCATTTGGTTGTTACAAAAAGTAAAGGGCAATTTTACTATGACCAAAGCACCTGTTGCTCCTGTGGTGCTAGTCATTTTAGATGGGTGGGGCTACTGTGAGGACAAGCGAGGAAACGCGATCGCTGCTGCTAAAACTCCAATTATGGATAGTTTATGGGCAGCTTATCCCCACACCCTCATTCGCACATCAGGAAAAGCCGTAGGGTTGCCAGAAGGTCAAATGGGCAACTCGGAAGTTGGTCATTTGAATATTGGCGCTGGGCGTGTCGTTCCCCAAGAACTGGTACGCATCTCTGATGCGGTTGAAGACGGTTCTCTAGCCTCTAACCCGGCACTTGTCAAAATTTGCCAGGAAGTTCGCTCTCGCAATGGCAAGTTGCATCTAGTAGGGCTTTGTTCTCAGGGAGGAGTACATTCGCATCTTACCCATCTGTTTGGACTACTTGACTTAGCCAAGAAAGAGCAACTGTCACAAGTGTTGATTCACGCCATTACTGATGGACGTGATACACCGCCAACGGACGGTATAAAAGCAATTCAACAACTGCAAGACTACATAGATCGCACCGGAATCGGGCAAATAGCAACAGTCAGCGGGCGCTATTATGCAATGGATCGCGATCACCGTTGGGATCGAGTCCAACGCGCTTACGATGTCATGACACAAGATGGCGCTGGTAATGGACTGACGGCTGTAGGAGTCTTGCAAGCATCTTACGCTAAAGGTATCACTGACGAGTTTGTTCTCCCTGTCCGCCTGACTGCTGGCGCAGTGGAACCCGGTGATGGGGTAATATTTTTCAATTTCCGCCCCGATCGCGCCAGACAATTAACTCAAGCTTTTGTTAGTTATAAGTTTGACGGTTTTGAAAGACAGCAAATTCAGCTGCTGTCCTTTGTAACTTTTACCCAATATGATCCGGAATTACCGGTTCTTGTGGCTTTTGCACCTCAAAATCTCAGCAATATTCTGGGTGAAGTTATTGCTGAGCGAGGTTTAAAACAGTTTCGGACTGCGGAAACGGAAAAATATGCTCACGTCACCTATTTCTTTAATGGGGGACTAGAAGAACCTCGTGATGGAGAAGACTGGGAATTAGTCAGTAGTCCAATGGTGGCTACTTATGACCAAGAACCAACAATGTCAGCAAAAGCGGTGACTGATGTGGCGATCGCAGCGATTACAAAGGGGATCTACTCTCTGGTGGTAATGAACTATGCTAACCCTGATATGGTGGGGCATACGGGACTATTAGAAGCCACACTAACAGCAATTGAAACAGTGGATCGCTGTTTGGCTCGTCTCATCGACTGTATTGGCAAAGTTGGGGGTACGGCAATTATTACTGCTGACCACGGCAACGCTGAGTATATGCTAGATGAGGAAGGTAATCCTTGGACGGCTCACACCACTAACCCTGTTCCTTTAATCTTGGTAGAAGGAGAAAAAGTCAAAATACCTGGATATGGAACAAATGTGGAATTGAGAAATGATGGCAAGTTAGCCGACATTGCTCCAACTATTCTGGATATTTTACAGCTACCCCAACCAGTGGAAATGACTGGGCGATCGCTCCTTAAAGTAGCAGAATATGAGTTGAAACCTACTCCCACTGCTGCACAAGTAGGTTTGTAAAATAGATTCAATTCCTGACGATTATAAATAGCGGCTATACTAACAAAGTCCACATACATGGACTGACAAAAAATCCAGCTTGAACCTGTGTAGCCGCTATTTATATTTATGTTTGTTAATTTTGAATTATGAATTATGAATTAGTTATGACACTAACTAACATCGTGCAAGGTATTTGGGCATTTTCCGCTTTAGGTTTGATTATTCTCGTATTACTACATAGTCCTAAAGGTGATGGTATTGGTGCCATTGGTGGACAGGCACAATTATTCAGCAGCACCAAGAGTGCAGAAAATACTTTAAATCGGGTTACTTGGGCATTAGTAGTAATTTTCCTCGGTTTAACTGTGGTTTTAAGTGCTAATTGGTTGCCTAAATAACTAAACAATCGGCAAAAACACCCAAAACCTGATATCCAAAACTCGAAATCAAGGATTTTGGCGACCCTTACTAGCAGTTCTATTTTTAGCAAAAATTACAGGACTGTTAGTTGTTTTTACTAACTTTCCGGTCAATGCTATGTTCAGAGAACAGGAAAACAACTTCCAATTATTGACTTCTAGACCTATTCTCCAAAAACCCCATCCTTTACCAGGTACTTTAGAAAAGTGGCAAGATAAAACCAATAGCGGTGACTATTTTGATCAAATCCAATTTACTAAAGTTGGTTATTTAATTTGGTCAAATTTTCCAGTAAAGGTGAAGATATAAACACCAACAGGAGTAAGTGAAAAACAGGCATAACTATGGGTTAATACTGTTGTGCAAGCTGTTCAAGAGTGGAATGTTTATTTACCTTTGCAGGTTGTTGAAGAAGCTGAAACTGCAGATGTTAAAATTTTCCGAAAAGCGCCACCTTTAAAAGTTGAACCTACTTTAAAAGTTGAACCTAATAGTAAAATTCCCCGTGCGCGTTCGGCTTTAACTATTTATGATTTATATATTAAAAATAATATTTTATCTCACCATTTCAGAATTCTGTTGAGTCCTAGTCAAACTGGTGATTATGTGCTTTCAGCAGTACGTCATGAACTCGGACACGCTTTAGGAATTTGGGGTCATAGTCAGTTACAAACTGATGCGCTTTATTTTTCTCAAGTTCGCCACCCACCACTTATTTCTGTGCGAGATGTAAATACTTTAAAAAAGGTTTATGAACACTCTACAAGTGTAGGGTGGTCTGTTTTGGAGTAAGATGAAGGCAACCAGTTTTTATCTAAAATCTGAATCTAAGCTGTAGGGAGATAGTTCTGGTAAATTGGTGAGTTTTGATTTTAACGTAATCTAAGGCGTTGCTATCAATGTGATTGATATTTTCTTCTAAATGGTTACGTAAGTTAGTGGTTCGTTCTTCATTTATTTAATTACGAAAACTAATAATTTCTGCTGCCCAATGGTTAGCATTTCTGGGCTTTTCTATATGCGAATTTTGATAAAGTAATAAGTGTATAATAATCTGTTCTAATAAACTTCTTACTCGTCTTTTTTCGTTTTTAGCCAATGCTTCTAACTCTTCTATTAAGTTGTCGTAGTCAATATCTTCTAACCGACGAGATTTGAGAGATTTAATTGTCTCCTCTAGCCATTGTAGGTAATTAGACTCATATAGTTCTTTTGTGTCAATGACTGTTTTTATTATTTGCTGATTTAGCTTAATTGCGTCTAATATTAGTATGGTTCTTCCTTATCTATTTTATCAGAACAAATTTTTCGGTTGGTGTCAATAACTTTTACTCTATTATTGGGAGGCTGTAAAAATAGCTCAATTTAAACAGCCTCCTTATTTGATTAAACTCGACGTAGGTTCATGAGTTCTTGAGGAGATGCAAGCATATCAATCGCAACGAAGAAGATTTTCCCTTCGGGATTGATTAAAAACCGCCATGATATATTCATACCGACGGTAACACCAAACCAAGGAGTTTGCACTACACCCGTGATTTTCAGCTGTTTAGAACCATCTGGTTGAACTTCACAAATACCTTGTTGTGGCATCATGTTAAGTCCTTGGGCTTCTTCACGCATATATTTAGCGATCGCTTTTTGGCCTACAATTGGCTTCTGAAATGGTGGTTGTAGCGCACCTTCGGTTGTGAATAGTGCAATAGCAGCATCAAAGTTATCTGCATTCATCGCTTCAATGTAGCCCAACACAGCTGGTTCTGTAATACCGTCAATTTTAACTGAGGAAATAACTGGAGTTGTCCGTTGGAACGCAGGTTCTGTATCTGCCTTTGGGTAACTACTTGGGCCAAGTTCAGAAGTATCAAATCCCATATCTACTACGGTATTCCGTAATACAGTAATTTGCTGACCTTGGTCAAGTTTCTGTGTAGCTTCTAATACTACTTTTACACCAGGAGACATTTGATAACCAACTGGGATGGGAGTGATGATTCCCTGTTTCATCAATTCTCCTAACTCGTACCAGAAAGCTAGTTTGGTATTGACACTAAAGAATCCATAGGAACGACTAATAGGAGTATCAGCACGACTGGCCAAATCCCGCATCACTTGTGTTTGTTCTTCACGAGACATTTGCTTAATTTGGGTAAGCAAACCTTCAGCTAGTTGTAGGCGTGCTGCTCCGGGTGCTGCTGGAGTAATAGTTTTACCCATTTCAGTATAAGCATACCAAAGATATGCTAACTGATCATCAACGTTAAGTTGAGCGAACAAAGCTATGGTAGCAGGAATGGGGCTAGGAACTTGAGTACTAGAAAAAATAGTTTGAGCAGACTGGATAGTTAAAGCCACAGTCGGAATCTCCAAGATTATTTGTTAATTAGTCACTTTGAAGGATTAAGTTAAAAGTGTTCATTGTTAACTTAAGTTCCATGTGAAGTAATGTAACGATATTTTTAATGTTTGTAAAGGAACAGGAATCACGAATTGACGAAAAGTATCAAATATGAATTCAGACAATTAGGTGGAAAGCAGTTAACATTTAGTGACTAAATATACAAAAAATCTTAACCTCCAGAAGTAGAGAGAAAGATTGTTTCGTTATAGCCAATGCTTAAAAGACTTACGCAACTAGTACAGTACGGCGTAAATAAACCAACCATTCCAAATATCTGAAAATCTCACGCCGTATTCATTTTGAATTTTGTTGGCGCAGCCTGCTGGAAGCACTATTTTGTTAGCGTAGCTCTTCTGAAAGAAGCATTTTGAATTCACGGCGATACTACTATATTACTAGGATTAGTAGGGTGCGGTGCGTCACACTCGATAATTCATGAACAATCAACATATTTTCGATATCTGACGCACCCTACAAGAGACATTGAGTGTGAATTTCTCCTTAAACACCCCAACTCAGTGTTAAAGGTCGCTGTGCAAGAACTTGGCTATAAAGTTCTTCTAATTGCGTGATATTATCATTCAGGGTATAACGTTCTAATACTCGCTTTCTGGCTTTCTGCCCCAACAGGGTTGTTAACTCTGGATGATCTTGGAATAGTGGTAAAAGTGTTCTGAGTTGCGATCGCACAGAACTGGTACTAATAACTACACCTGCACCTTTTTCCAATACTTCCCCATCTGCACCCACATCAGTGGCTAAACAAGCTACACTACAGGACATTCCTTCTAAAAGAGATAAAGATAGACCTTCAACCAAAGAAGGTAAAATAAATACATCTGCACCGCGTAATATTTCTATGCGGCGGTTTTCATCTGCTATAAATCCTAACCAGTGGATGCCGTATTCTGCACCATAAAAAGTTTCTAGGGAAGATTTTAACGGGCCATCTCCAACCATTAACAATTTACTATCAGTCCCCATATCTGACTGCTTCCAAGCGCGTAGCATGGATTCAACGTTTTTCTCTGGGGCTATGCGACCTTGATAGACAAATAAGCGTTCTGCACCAAATTCCGCTTTTATTTGAGAACTACCAGGAGAATACTTAGCAGTATCAACACCGTTAGGAATAACAGCAATTTTTTCTTCCCTAACTCCCATGCGTGCCAATAATTCCCTTTGAATTTGGGAAAAAACGATGACCCGATCATAGTGATCTAAAAAAGGTGCGTATAGTTGATAAGCTAAAAGCTGGGTACCAGAAATTAATTTTGCTCCTTTACCAGCAAATGGAGTGTGGAAAGTAGCAATGAGAGGGACATTTAATTCTTCACAAATTTCTGGCAAAACAAAATCCAGAGTCGATAGAGTCAAGGAAGCATGAACAATATCTGGTTTGATTTCCCTTAGTGACTGAGTTAAAACCTTAGTGGCTTTAAAAGTGGGAATAGTGTAAACCTGAGATTTGTAAATAAAGGGTAAAGAAACTTCCTGAAAATTAGGCCAGTTATCTGCTTGGGATTCTTCTTGAGCAAAGTGAAGAAAGCTAACTTGATGTCCCCGGTCTAGCAACGCATTGGTAATTTCTCGACTGTAGGTGACATTGCCGCAAAATGGCGATTTTTTTCCAATCCAGGCTATACGCATTCTTTGATTAGCTATGAATAAAATGGGGTTGAGATTATCTGTTTTTTATACTTAGCTGTTTTTATCCTATTAAACCTGCTGAATTTTTGATTATGCTTAACTAAGCCCATATTTAATTTAGTTTAATAAGCTTATATTTAGGCCCATTCAACGAGAAATTTTACGGCTGTAGTGTTACACTTTGTAAGTTGTTAGTTAATGAATTGAATTACAACTTAATCAGAATAATCTTTGGTTGATCCCCAGCAAGTATTGGATGGATTTTGGCTGGAATAAGTTTAGCACGAAAACCAACGATTTCACTAAGTTAATCACTAACCACGGGAATTATACCAGGTTAAGATACCTCCCAAGAAAACGATGATAGCTAATGCCAAAAAGACCGACTGTAAGCCAAGAAAGGTTTCGGCTACACCTGCTAATGCTAGGGGTAGGGTGAGGGCAATATTAATCACATTATTTTGCAGCCCAAACACTTTGCCGCGCATTTCTGGGGGTGTTTCGGTTTGAATAGCCGTTTGCATTGGGATACCCACCAAAGCCCCAAATACACCAACTAAACCTAGTAATAGAAGCACTGCACCTAGCTGGGTTGTGAAGATGGAAAGACCGAATAAAGATGCTGCCATGCCGAGACAACCCCACAGACTAAGTTGCCTATAGGAAAAGCGTTGTCCAAATTGACCGAGAATGGTTGCACCACCGGCGATACCAACACCACCAGATGCGAGTAAAAAGCCGAATTGGGAAGCTTTGAGATTGGGGATAATTTCTGCCATGCGAACCGCGAGTACGGTTAAGGCTGCAAAGACGGAAAATAAAATAATTAGTTGTAATAAAGCATTGCGGATACGCTGATTTTCCTGGAGATAACGCAAACCGTCGCGCAGATCAGAGAAAACATGAGGGAATTCTGTTTCTGGGGGGTGCGGTTTTTCGTTAGTTCTGAGCAGTAATAAAATAATTCCGGCGATCGCATAACTACCACCAACCAAAATTTCTTTACCCAGTCCTCCACTACCACCGAATTGTGACCAAATTCCATCTGCTAATACCAAAACTGGTTCCCCCACAGCAAAACCGACAATTACTGATGCCATCATCGTAGTTGTGTACAGGGAATTAGCAGAAAGTAAATGCTGTTCTTCCACCACCAAAGGAATAGCAGCCTGTTCTGCTGGTGCAAAAAACTGTGTCAATGTAGAAACCAAAAAAGTCACTGCCAAAATCATCAGAAAACCCACCGGCAAAACTCCCACAGGTTGCCAATCATGGGTTAACCAAAGTAAAAAAGGAATAGCTAAAACTAGAATACCGCGCCAAATATTCGATGCCACCAGCACAACTTTTTTTGACCAGCGATCTACAAACACACCAGCGACTGAACCAAACAGCACTGCGGGAATGGTAAAAATCATCATTAACGCCGATACCCAACCACTAATGCTTTGACCACCCTGTTGAAACTCGCTATTAATCAGAGCAATCGTCAGCACCAGATATACTTTATCCGCCAGTTGACAGAAAATTTGACCACCCCAAAGAGCCAGAAAATTCGGGTTTTTCAGGACAGGAAAGAATCCTTGTTTTTCTACATCTCCTGATGCCGTTTCTTCACTCGAAGCAGAGCCATTTAATTGTGATGTTTCTGTTGAAATTGCTTCTGGCAAAGTCTGTTGTGTTGTATTAGCTTTGCCATTTTGTTCAGTAATTTCTATGGTGATGTCAGAATGCAGTGCCGATGGTTTAGGGATATCAGTTAAATTAACTTCTGTTGTCCCTTTTTGATCATTAGCAACTTCTTTGACAGATATTTCTTGGTTATTAATTTGGCCAGGCTGAGACTGGGGAACAGAATTTAAATGATTAAGTCTTGTAGATTCTGATACCCTAATCTTGTTTTGAGCTTGGCTAGGTGATAGAGGCGGGATTTTTCTATCCAAATCAGACGATTGCATCATGGTTAGCGGCAAAATAAGAATCAATCAAGGTAGCAGAGCGAATAGGACGGCCAAGGTGGTACTCAGTGTACTGGCGCAAAATATGCTCAACAGATAACCAGCCAAAATCTGAGGCTGCATCTATTTGCATTATCTCTGGTTGGGACAAATGTTGGAGCATATTTAGTTCTTTTGCACCCAGGCGACTGGAAATTTTGGGTATGTCTTGGTGATGGACAAGGGTTTGATAGGGAGGATTGGAGACTGGGGAATTTTCTTCCTTTCTTTGTTTTTCCCTTTCTTTTCTTAACTGTTCCCAAGCTTGTAAGCAAATCGTGCCTCCAGCAGAGATGCTAAATCCTACTTGCCAGTTGGGATTTGTTAAGTCTGGTGTGAGGGGACGTTGGGTTAAGCAACAAAATTGTACTTGAGGTGTTAGTCCTGCTAAAGCTAAGAGGTGAAAAACTCCATGGGCTAAATGTGCTACTACATCTAGTCCCTGAGTTTTGGGTAACGCTTCTAGACGCTGGAGATGTTCATTAAGTAATTCATAAAGTTCTGTTTGGGGTTGTTCACTTAATGCTTGACATAAAACTATTTCGGCTAAATATTGACTAGCTGCTAGTTTTCCCAGGCCTTTAGTTAGACCTGGATAAGTTTTTATAGTTTCCGCTTGGGTAATTCTATTTAGGGTTGGTGTAGCTGGTTGTGAGGATCGCCCTTGGGAAATTAGTAATTGATTAACTACGAATATTCCGCTTCTAGCGCCCAAGCTGGAGTTGTGCTTACGCGCCCCAGTTGCGATCGCCCGAATTAAACCTAATTCCTTAGTTAAAATTGTCACTATTTTATCTGACTCTCCCAACGCCTGGGTTTTGAGATTAATGCCAGTTACTTGATAAGTTCTACTCATTAGTTATTAGTTATTAGTCATTAGTCATTAGTCATTGGTAATTAGTCAGTTGTTGTCTCACTGACTAATTACCAATGACTAATGACTATTCAGCTTTTTCCGGGTGATCGCGCTGACAGAGTAAATCTATACTGCGAGATGTACCTAACCTAGTAGCACCAGCCATGATTAAGTCTAAGGCTTCATTGTGGGTACGAATCCCTCCTGATGCTTTGATTCCCACCTTTTCCCGTGCTATTTGCTTTAATAAGCGCACATCTGCTACAGTCGCACCACCATTCCAACCTGTACTGGTTTTTAAGAATGCTGCACCTGCATCCATAGCTAGTTCGGCTGCCAGTTTTTTTTCTGCATCCGTGAGCAGGTTAGTTTCTAAAATGACCTTTACAGGTTTTCCAGCCTCTTCACAGATTGTAGCAATTTCCTGGTGAACTTCTTCAGTTTTGCCAGCCTTCAACCAGCCCAAATTCATCACCAGATCCAACTCTGTTGCTCCGCTTTCCACCGCTTCTTGAGCTTCATACAACTTAACTGCTGAAGTCGTCCCACCCGTGGGAAAACCAATAACAGTACAGACATGCAGATTTTTGTTGCGAACCAGTTCCACAGCTTGCTTGACATAACAAGGATGAACGCAAACTGCTGCAAAGTTAAATCTGTGGGCTTCCTCACACCATTGTTCAACCTGCTCTGGAGTAGTAATTGGTGAGAGCAGGGAGTGGTCGATAAATGGGGCAATATCAATGTTAGGATAGTCTGCTGCCATTATTTATTTTGCCAGTGATAGATTATTAAAGTTTATGAAAAAATAAAACATTTCTTATATATTAGACCATATTACGAATATATCCTGAAAATCAGCACATTGTTGAAACTTCAATGATAAGTTCTTAACTCAGTGACTAGTATTATGCCTAAGTATTCAAATTGACATCTTAGATTAGATGCCCGATGTCTCAGCTAATTAGGGGATCTTCTTGTTCGTAACTTCAGTTCCTAAAAAATCCAGAATAGTCTCAGCTAATGCTTTTGCTGCTAAGTATGGCACACCATTACCAACAGTTTTAAACATATTCGTAAGAGACATATTTTCTGGAAGTGAAAAATCAGCGGGTAAAGATTGAATAGCTAAAGCTTCAGCTACAGAAATACGTCGCACTTTGTAAGGATGTAAATGTACTTCATTATTCCCATAATAAGCGGTAGGAGAATAACGCCATCGGTGGAGACGTTTAAATGATTTTTTTGAATCATCTCCGTCATTAAGGGTAGCAAATTTAGTGATACCTGCTCTGGGTTGAAAATAATGTTTTGCGTTGGGATGGTTCAGCACATCATTGTTTCTAAACCAATATTCAACCGTTAGTTGTTCAGGAATGTTATAAGGACAAAGAATTAGAGAATTTTCTTTAAACGGTTCGCTTGTATTCCAAGGATAAGCAAAGACTGTGGATTGAGGATATAAAATATATTTTTCCGAAGGAAAGGTAAAATCATCTTCAATTCCTATTTCCTTGAGGAAATGATTTCTAAAGCCAATTAAAACAATTCTGTCTCTATCTTGCAGGACACCATATTCAATAGAATTAATTAACCTTTCTGTCAAAATATAACTAGCTTTTTGTAATTTAATTTTTAATTTTTCAAAAAATAAACTGTGTTTTGTGGTTTTCCACAAACCTTTGACATTTTCAAATAAAAAGAAATCGGGTAAGTTTTGACAAATCAATTCAATATAAGAGGCTGAAAGTTTACCATTATCACCTAAACGTCCTTTATTTTTTCCACCAATGGAAAAATCAGGACAAGGTGGACCACCAATAAAACCAATTATATTGTTTGATTTACGGGAACTTTTGACTAATTCATTTAGCTGTTGTGCTTGTGTTCCTGCTATTAATTTGCTTACATCTGCGGCTTCTGCTTGATGATATCCATATTCAGGAGATGGGAGTTTGAGAATTTCCCGTGAATAGCTATATGCAGACATGAATGGGGGGAAGATTTCGTTGACGTAAACGATGTTATAGCCAGTGGTTTCAAAGCCTAAATCGAGGAATCCTGAACCGGAGAAAAAGGAGAAGATGGAAATAGTGTCATTCATTGATAAAATCAAATGATGCCGTTTTTGCAGAATTAATTAGTAAGGATTCAGGTCTAAGCTAGAGGGGTTAAAGAAGGTGTCTGCAAAGCAGAGTTAACCATCCCTTTG
>CAKZGI010000444.1 GCA_936914905.1 uncultured Trichormus sp.
CTGTCTCTAATACACATACACATACACTCTTTCCTCCCCCTGAAAAAAAGTATATATACTGTGCCTTCGTATGTAAAGGTAGGTTTCTGCACATCCATGCATTGACCAACATGTTTACGCTAATAGATTGCGATTTAGGACTGTGCTACAACCTATGTGAAGACCTAAATAGAACCTCACAATCTTGCAATACAAGACAATGCCAATGGAAGATTGATGGTGATGGCATAATTCTGTAGTGCCAATGAAAGTTGAAAACATTATTTACGAGCAACATAAATCAATTTACAGTGATTAGCAATACTTTTATAGCAGAAATGCCATTGATAACTTTATGATACTAGAAAAAATCCAAATTTTATTGAGGAAATAAATATGTGAAGGACTAAATGGTAGGTGCACTATAAATTATATTTTGGATTGTCTCCAAACAAGAACTCCAAATTAAGGTTGTGAAATTATGTGTTTATGCTGATCATAAGCATGCAGCACGCAATAGCTTTTGGATTCTGCTCATAACTGAACAACTATATTTACTTGTGACCCTACTTTGTTCCATTAAACAAGTTTCAATTAAGAAGGTAAATCATCTTTTGCGCTCACCTCCATGTAGTTCAGCTCAGCAGTTTCTTTACTGCACATCTTCAGTGAGCTACACAAAGGGCAGATCAGAGTGGTTATCATTCAATGCTATTTCTTAAAAACAAAGGCACAAAATATTGAGATTGAAACACTCATTACATCACCAAATGTTAACCCGTGCCACTAGCTAAAGCTCAAGGAGTATACTTAGCATCCACAAACACAAGAATTCAACTAAAATATAATGGGTTATTAAAACTGTTCTCATACTATGTCACACACAAGCATTACCATATCTCTAATGGGTCAAAAGGATGTTTACCCAAACATAGACAGGAATATTCCCAACCTAAATTCTCATCAGTAGAAAAATATAGGGGAGGGGAGAGAATAGGTGTTCTTTTTAGCTTATACCTCTTGCAAACCATTTTCATAATAGACATGCATATATGGACTCTAGCTTATAAATTAGGATTTATAATCCAAACATAAAACACCCAGCAATCCATGTATCAATTACACCAACTAATCGAAGTATATTCACAATTTCTTTAAGTCGCGCCCAATTATACATCCAGATTGAGTCCTTTATACTCCACGTGTTCTCTTTCAAAAGGTTGGCGATTCATCTTAACTTTATATCTTTGAAATTCCAATAAGAGTAGCGACATGAAATATGCCTGCGTAGCATTCCCAATGAAAGAAATGTGGGATTTTCTTAATGATAACCGCTATACACTCAAAAAAACTTTGTAGTGCATCAAAACTGAAAACCCTATTCTCCCAAAGTGTAGATATAACCTCAAGCATCTCACTAGAAGGCGGTTTACTCCAGAGAGAGTCTTTGCCATATAGCGTAAATGTATCTCATTTTGATGCATAATAGCCTCAACTTCTCAGTACAGTGGCTTTACTTTTGACACAGTTTTTCACATATAGCTTGCTCTATCCAATTCATGGCCACTTCAAAAACTTATGACCTTGAAGCGAGGGTGGGAAATAATCTTGGTCAACTGGACCGTTGCAATTAGGCGGGTATATGTAACCTCGGCCATACCCTAGCTGTCGCATTAAGCCAGTCGGTGCATTCCTCAAATGCAACGGAACTGGCTCATTTCCTTTCTTCTTAACCCATTCTTGCGCCTCATTGATTGCCTGATAGACTGCTACAGATTTTGGCGCCAATGCAAGATAAGCAACACACTGGGCTAGGTGCACATTGCACTCTGGCATCCCTAGGAAATGGCAAGATTGATAGCAAGCCACCGCCAATGTTAGTGCTTTTAGATCCGCAAGTCCTATATCCTCACTCGCAAACCTAACCAGCCGACGGGCTATGTACAAGGGCCCTTCCCCACCTTCGAGCATCCTAGCAAGCCAATACAAGGCTGCATCAGGGTCTCCGCCTCGCATAGATTTGTGAAGGGCACTTATGATGTTGTAGTGCTCTTCTCCTTTCTTGTCGTAGAGGATATGTGACCGTTGAAGAGCTTCTGAGATGTCAGTTAGTTTCACCGTGACCACACCAGTGCATTCCTCGTTTGAAACTGACTTGCCTTCAAAGAGCGCAACCGAGTCTGAAACGACTAGGCTTACATCTTTATTCTTCGCAACCAAAGATCTTTCGCCAAGTTCTGATGCATCTTCCTTGACATCAATGACGGTTCTTTCACATGGCCCCTTGGAGACCTGATGTTTCTCCCTTGACAAAGCTGACATAACTGCAATCTCTAAGGTGTTCAGAGCGACCCTGGCATCACCATCTGCAGCCTCGGATAGAAACCCAAGGGCTTCTTCTTCAGCTTGCACCCTATAAACAAAAGGATCTTCGAGGATACCTGCCATAACACCCTTGTCAGTATCTGAGAGAGCCTTTTTGAGAAGCATTTTGATGATATCTGGCCGTATCTTGTTCAAAGTAAGAACCTTGCATCGTGAGAGGAGGGCGGGGTTGAGCTCAAACGAAGGGTTCTCAGTCGTAGCCCCGATAAATGTCACATCCCCAGCCTCAATCGAAGGAAGGAAAGCATCTTGTTGAGCTTTATTGAACCTATGCACTTCATCCATGAAGAATAATGTTCGCAAACCGGCTTTCGATCTCTTCCTAGCTTCATCAAGGATTTCTCTAACTTCTTTAACGCTGCTCGTGACTGCGGAGGCGGACACAAAACGACAAGAGCCTATAGAGCGAGAAACTGTGCGTGCAAGAGATGTCTTTCCAGAGCCGGGCGGGCCCCAGAGGATGATAGATGCCATTGTGTTTGCCTCAATCAGGGATCGAAGGATGCACCCAGGCCCTACGAGATGATCTTGACCTAGGATCTCGTCCACGGAGCTCGGACGCAACCTTTCGGCTAATGGAATCTTTCTAGCCCCAGCCTTGACTCTAGATTCCTCATCCTTTTCTTTTGCTCTTGTTTTCACCCTTTCTGTTCCGTTTCCTTTCCATTTTTCCTTTCGTTCCTTTACATTTTCTTCTTCCTCTTCAATTTCATCTGCTGCTTCTTCATTTCTTCTCCGTTTTAGAGCTTGTTGTGACGAAAGAGGCTTACCTCCCGTCGAACAAGGATCCATAGAGAAGAATCTGTCCACTGTGGCCTGTTTGGAGCGTAACGAAGAAGCTTCAGGAGCCCCCTGCTGCTGCTGATGATGATCATGATGATCGAGAAGCCATTCTGCAGCTTCCATGGTGGACCTTCCACGTGTAGCAGAGATGGCTTGCGTGGCAAGCTCCTCAGAGAAACCCATGTTCAGCAACTCATCCATGGCAAAGTGGGAAGAAAGGTCAAGTCAAAGTCGAGTCAAGGGGTCTATTTTCTATTGATGCGGGTTTGAGCATGGAACAGGGATCGGGACCCAGCAAGGGAGTACGAGACCTAAGTGCTCCAAGGACGTTGAAGTTCCAACCGACCTACACCCCCATTGGTTGAAGGACAATGAACGATCTTCAACATCCATCTCGTGTTGCCTTTGTACATACTCGCCAGACCGGCGTATGTATGTCTCTGTCTCTAATACACATACACATACACTCTTTCCTCCCCCTGAAAAAAAGTATAT
>CAKZGI010000445.1 GCA_936914905.1 uncultured Trichormus sp.
AGTTGAACCAACTTGATCATAAGGTTCGTCTTCGACCTTTCTTGGGCCTACCCACCGAAGACGTCTTTTTGTGGTTAGATCATTTTGAGATTGTGGCAAGTTACCATGCTTGGACGGATCACCGCAAGGCTTTGGAAACCCGTACACTCATGGACAATTTGGCGGCAACATGGTTCCTACAACTGTCGGTCGAAGCAAAGAACAATCGGTCAACAATCAAAACACAATTCATCCAAAGTTTTGCCCACCAAAACATCACTCAAACGGCATTACAACAGCTGACAACACTGAAGCAACAACGGCTTGAACTTGTAGCTCAGTTGGCTGTTAAAGTGAACCAGTTGTTATTATGGCCTGACCCCACCATGTTTGAAGAAATGAAGTTATTCTTCCTATCGCCATGACTTTTCCACAACCTATCTCGACGCGTACAGGACGAAGGATCAACTTCGTTTTTATCTGCCATTCACATTGCTCAACGGATTGAGTCATCCTCCAACAACGAGCCACCAACTCCCTTATTCCACCAACCACTTCTCCCTCGCCCACCCATGGACGCGACCCCGTCACCAATGGATATAGATGTTCAAAATGCCCAAGCAACATCCCGACGCCCTCGGTCCGATTGTGACGTGCAAGGGCGACCCCGCTGTTTTTTCTGTAACAACTATGGGCATGTGAAGCGCCATTGTCGGAAGTTCCAATCCCAATAGGAACACCAAAATGCCCAAATCCACCTTGCTGATGCTGCTTCCTTGGCCGAGTTGCCGAGAAATTCTCTCATGGGATGGGAATAGAGGAGACCCACCACCACAAACAAGCTACCGCCTCCTCCTGTCGCTCGGTGTGCTCAGCCTTTGCACGGACTGGTACAACGCCATCGGAAATCCTGTTAGATTCAGGTAGTAGTATTAGCTCCATTAGCGAGCATGTAGCGAAATAACTAGCATTAGACACATTCCCCCCACCTCCGATTACTGTCTAGTTTGGTGATAAGCAATGACCCTACCAACCTTCCACACGTGCCAACTGCAACTTCATCCTCGCTCAAAGCACATTCTCATACGACTTCTATGTCCTTCCCCACCAGCTATTCCCAATGACCCTCCGCTGCGATATTTGGTTCTTTCGGACATGCGCCCAACTCAACCTCAATTCGAAGGAGCTCGTCTTGCCAACAACCCAGCCGATCCCCATCTTCGTAAGCACGGAGGATTTCCCTTCAATTGTTAATACACAAGTCGCTGCCCCAGATCCTCACAGTCGTCGGCAAGACTTTTGCAATCACTGCTCCACCGCTTCCCGCACCTTTTCAACCCTGCAAAAGAAACATGCAAGATCAATTTCCCAATTTCACATGCTATCAACACTGGTGATGCCCAGCCCGTCCGCATAGCATCTAGTCGCCGCTCACCACTCAAATACGATAAAATCAATCAAGCAGTCCAAGACATGCTGCACAATAACATTATCAAGCCATCGGAAAGTGATTGGGTGTCCGAACCCCACTTAGTCCGTAAAGATGATGGGTCTTACCGCTTTTGCATCGATTTTCGTCTCCTAAACCAAGTTACCGTGCATGACCGTTACCCATTGCCACGCATTGATGATCTCCTCGATAAGTTGGGGAAATCCAAATACTTCACCTTGCTCGACTTAGCTTCCGGCTATTGGCAAATTCCACTTGACCCTAAAGACGCCCATAAAACCACTTTTCGGACATCTCGGGGCTTGTTTCAGTTCACTCGCATGCCCTTTGGACTCTCTGACGCTGGGAGCACTTTCCAACACGTAGCCAACACAATTTTTAGTGATCTAATCGAACAAAATGTCGTGGTAGTATACCTGGACGACATTCTCGTGCACACCCACTCTTGGCCGCAACACTTGGAGATATTGTCCGGAGTCCTCCAACGCATATAACGATACAACCTGCAACTACAACCAACCAAATGTAAGTGGGGCAGCACACAACTTAAATTTTTGGGATTTCTCATATCTGCAGATGGAATACAAATGGACCCCTCCAAGGTAATTGCAATTACAAATTATCCCCCACCCTCCACAAAATCCTTGCAAAGCTTCCTTGGGATGACCAACTTCGCCCTGCGATTCATCCCGAACCTTGCCGCCATCACCTCTCCACTTCGCGAGCTTCTAAAGAAAGGGGTTCCATTCCGATGGACAGTCCACCCTCCAAGGTAATTGCAATTACAAACTATCCCCCCCTCTCCTCCACAAAATCCTTGCAAAGCTTCCTTGGGATGACCAACTTCGCCATGTGTTTCATCTCGAACCTTGCCGCCATCGTCTATCCACTTCGCGAGCTTCTAAAGAAAGGGGTTCCATTCCGATGGACAGCCCAATGTGAATCCAGTTTCAACAAACTAAAAGCTACCCTTCAAGAAGCCACATTACTCGCCCATCCCGACTTCTCCAAACCATTCAGACTCCAAACCGACGCATCCAACCTCGGACTTGGTGCAGTGTTATTACAACAGAACATCAATGCACAATGGCAGCCCATTGCATTCATAAGTCGATCTTTGACCTCAGCCCAGAAAAACTACTCAACCACAGAGAAAGAACTCCTATCTATCGTATGGGCATTCTCCAAATTCCACCCGTATCTTCACAGATCATCGGTCCAAGTGGAGACAGACCACCAACCACTAGTGGCATTGCTGAAAAATCATCATCCTCCCGGGCGTCTACTTCGATGGACACTCGCCTTGCAAGAATACACTTTCACCCTCATATATTGTCGTGGCTCCCACAACCTAATCGCAGATGGTCTTTCCCGCACGGAGTTCCAAGCCGCCCAATTCTTCCCGACTGTAGTGGACCTTCCATTGGAGAGCAGCCAGATGGCTACACTTCAACAACAGGACCCTCACCTCCGAGAGCTCTCCACCCAACTACGGTCCACTGTGACTAACACCGCACATCAACAATTCATGCTCATCGATCATGTCCTACACTACATCAGCAAACAAGGCAAACCACGGATATACGTTCCCACTCAACTCCGCCAAACATACTTAGAATTTTATCATAACCATCCACTCTCCGGCCACCTAGGCTTCCACAAGGTCTTGGAGAAAATCCGCCTACACTACTACTGGCCTCAAATGCACAAAAGTGTTACCGAACACATCCTCATGTGCTTAATTTGCCAACAAACAAAGACATTGACAAGGAACGTTGAGTTCTTGAACCCCATCAGTCTTCCCCCCATGGGACCTCATGGGTTTTTTTTCTAGCAATCTTAAGAGGTAATCGATAGATTCCAATGATGACGGAATACATCACACCATGGGAAGCAATTCCAGCCTAAGACACCTCAGCTCAGCACAGTGGCACACACCCAGAAACTTATCTTCATCCATGGTTGCCCAACTCAATTTGCAAGCATCCCATCTCAATGTACAACGTTTATTTACATCACCTTATCATGTGCATACCAACGACCTTACGAAATGGATGAGCAAACCCCAATTCTGATCATTGCATTAAATGTGGATCCTTTGCATTCTTATCGAGTCCATATTTTACCCTTGATGCATACACTACATTAGTTAAAACCCCAATGTGAA
>CAKZGI010000446.1 GCA_936914905.1 uncultured Trichormus sp.
ATTACCAATTACCAATTACCAATTACCAATTACCAATTACCAATTACCAATTACCTACCCTAATCAACTTACCATCTCCTGTTCCTCGCGCCATAACTGATATAACCAATTTGCAGGAATTGTCAAATACAAAATATAATCTGTACTCAAATTAGTGTCCAACAAATCCCAACCATGTAAAGTCTGGTGATTTGTTTCTACATACAAAGGGACAAAATCGGCATATCTAGCTACATCTTTCACCCACTGACCACAAAAAGGATGGTTAGGAGTAATCAAAGTTGCAAAAGCAAACCATAGATTATCGGCAATAATGCCATTACCAATAATTCTACCTCCCATACCAATAATTCTACCTCCCAGGGCGGCGGCAGCAAAAGCTGATGCTGCTAATTCTGCTGGACTTAATACAGCCTCAAAATCAAATACCTGTTGTGCCATGCCGGCAAAATCAGGGTCAGGATAATGAACAATAACAGAAATTTTTGGTGTTAACCCCTTGGCTTTGAGGGCAATTTCTAAATTAGTAGCATCGTTATTAGTAACTGCTAAAACTGCGGCTGCGGTATCTATATTACTTGTTTGTAGAGTTGTGCGGAAACTTACATCTGCAATAATTACAGGAATACTCATTCCTCTAGCAGTGTTGACAAATCTATTATTAGGATCAGTTTCAATTACTACTACTTCATGTCGACTTGCGTGCAGTTGCTGAATTATTCTAATGCCAATACCACTTAAACCACAGACAATATAATGATTAAATTGAGGAATTCTGGCAGCATCCCAAAATTGTTTCAGACGAGTTCCTAAAACAAAATAGGTAAGCGTAGCATACCAAATACCAAAGACTACTGCTTCTGCCAGCATCATGAAAACTGTAAATAATTTAATGCTATTGGGTGGGTTTTCTACCACTTTCTCATTACCACCAGCACCTGTGATCATACCAACAGCAAAATATAAAGCATCAACGAATGAGATGTTTAATTTCCTGGAAACGTAAGTAAATGTAGCGATTAAAATAATTACTATTACTGCCATTGCCATGACAATGACTGAGCTTGCGTGTTTCTGAAACTGCTGGATACTGGTGAATATTTTGAACAGTTTTCTTCCCAATGATTTGCGTGTGTGATTGATGCGGGGTTGAGTACCAATAACTAAGCGATCGCCTAATTTTAAACGTTGTTCTGCTAATACGGCTGATACTAAATTCATCTTGCCAAACAGAGGGAGATAATAAATCAACATCCGCGATTTATCTTCCCACAAATCACTGGTTTTTTTACCTCTCCAAGTATGATCTTCATGAATATATTCTTCCTGAATTGGCCAAGTTTGATCAAATAATTTAATTTGTCAGATCGCTTGATTTCCCAAAGCTGCAAAAGTAAATACTGGTGCTGCCAAACCAACAACACTCATACTTAAATGATCAATGAGTGTGTGATCTAAACGTTCACCTAAATTTGTGTTATAAAAGCGGTTAATAATCCGAATCTGAGGATTCAGAACTCGCGCTTGCATCATAATTGATAAATTAACCGCATCATCAGAAGCAGCAATTACTAAAGTATTAGCCTGTTCAATTCCTGCTGCTTGCAAGGTAGAAGCTGCACATAATTCACCAACAATTACATCTCCCGTATCTTATCCAGGAATGGGTTTGCGATGAATACCAACAACCAAAGCACCCTGTTGTCTCAGTAGACGAAAGATTTTATATCCGGTACGTCCTAAGCCGCAAACAATAATTCGACGTTTCATGAAACAGCAGCATAATTTACAGACAAAGCTGCATATCAGTTATTAATCTCTATTGTTGCCTGATTTCTCCAAATAGAACTGTAACTTAACATACGATATAAACCTGTAAGTAATTAAAAATTAACAATTCAAAATTTAAGAGACAATCTGTTGAGTTACCCTGTCTATACATGATGAATAGGAGGAGAGTAATCAAATGTTAAACCTGGACAGGTGAATCATCCTCCAGAAAGTGCCCAATACCTGTAAAATTTTAGGGTGATTTTATCAGGGGCTTGTAACATTCTTATGGCGCTTTATCTGGATTCTGCGATCGCATCCGAAGCCGAAATAGTTCAACATTGGGGTTGGGTCAAAGGGATCACCACCAATCCTACTTTGTTAGCACAGGCTGATACCCCACCAGAAACCACCCTGAAAACTTTGGTTTCTTTAACTTCCGGCCCAGTTTACTACCAACTCCTGTCCGTTGATAAAAAGAGCATGATATCAGAAGGAATCAAAGCTTTTGCAATTCTTGGTTCTCAAACAATCTTGAAAATTCCCGCTACACCACTAGGGTTTGAAGTCGTAGCCATACTTTCACAAGAAATTACCTGTTCCGTCACTGGTATTTACAGTCCCGCACAAGCCACAGTGGCCAGGGAAGCCGGCGCAAAAATTGCCATAGCTTACGTCAATCGTGCTACACGCTTGTTAGGTGATGGTATTGCTTTAGTGCAAGATATGGCCACCGTTCTCAAAGGTAGTGGTGTGGAAATCTTGGCAGCTAGTATCAAGTCACCTGAAGAAGCAGCCGCATCTATCCAAGCAGGTGCGGATCATCTGACTGTACCTTTAGCAATGTTGCAAGCTATAGCCACACACGAACTTTCTCATCAAACGGTTGCTGATTTTGCTGCTGGTGGAGTTGGTTTAAAGATTTGAATTAGCATCATCATAACTTTGCGGAAACTGTTAGTTGATTAATAAAGGGTTAAACTCCTCATACCTAAAGTATGGATATCGCATGGTAAGCTTAGTTGAAAATAAGTTTTCAGTGTTTTATAAGTCAGGTGTGTTAAAAGCTACTGAACTCAATTCATAATGCGGATGAACGGTGTCACCCCCCCATTGATTTAATAACAGTCTCTTTCTCATGCACCGGAAGTTTTAAGTGTTGCATTAACAGGAATCTATGTTGTCAAATGTTAGCAATGAACAATCAGGAAATTTTATAAAAATGCCAATTTGGCAACCATCCTCTAATGAAATTAGTTAAATTAAATTAGACAAACGAAAGCAAAGAAGTTGTTAAAAGGTAAAACAAATTAACAGTTCAATCTTGTTAAGATTGTCGAATCAATACATAGAATTAGCGTTTGCTGCAATAGGAATATCCATTGAGTAGAGGCGTTATCGTTAAACTGTAAATTACCCCCCTAATTAACGATTAGTGTTATATGTATATTCCCGAATCGCTTCAGCAGCAAATAGTAGAGTGGGAGTGAATGGCGCCTGATAATGCCTCCTCCCACTCTCTTTTTTTGGGGATAAATTTCGCGTGATCGCACTTCGTTTGTCTCTTTCAGAGAAACTTCAGGGATCAGCAGTGAGCTTTTTCAGGCTAAAGCCAAAAATACCTATTTGATAATTAACCAATTTCTCAAACATTCTGACTCCTGACTCCTGACTCCTCAATTCTTACAGGTTTTTAGGTGAAAAATTCCTGGAGTTCTACAATACCCTTGGAGCCATCAATTTTGACTTGTTGACCATCTTGGAGTAGATAAGTAGCACCACGGACATCCATAACTGCAGGAATGCCGTATTCACGGGCGACTATTGCGCCATGTGACAGTTTACCACCTGCTTCTGCAATTACGCCTCCGGCTCTGACCAAGATTGGAGCCCAGCCTGAATCTGTATAAGGTACGACAAGAATTGTCTCTTTATCAATTTCACCTACTTCTTGTAAATTTCTCAATACTTTGACTAGTCCGGTGGCTTGACCTTGACTGGCGGGAATGCCTAGTAAGATATTGTCAGCGGTATCAATTGGTGAGTCGATGGGGTGGGGAGGATTATAACCATATACCAGTGGGGGAACTTGAGTAATCTGGCTGTCTTGGTTAAATTGTGATCGCCTATTTGTTACTATTTCGGAAAGTTGATTTCTCAAAGCTGGATCTGCTTCTGCTGCTAAACGCCGCACTTCACCTAATTTTAAAAAGAAGATATCCCCTGGCTGTTGCAATAGACTACTCTGTAACCAAATCTTTTCTAAAGCTAAAAAAGTCCAGCGTAATTCAGCTAACAAGCGAGAATAAATTTCTGTGACTCGTCCTTTGAGATCCACTCGCTTTTGTACAAAACCTTGCTGACGCTTTTTTGACTCATCCTGATTTGGTGGTTCGTTTCCTTGCACCAACTGGATAAATAATTGTCTGACTATGTGAGGCTGTTCTTTCCATCTCGAAACGGAAATGTCTGTTCCTAACTCGCTTAAATAGCCGTAATCTTCGACAATTTCTTGAAACTCATACAAAATTTTTTCGCCCTCTGGAGTTTCTGCCAATTGTTCAAAAACTCTTGCCGGGTCTATGTCTGGTAAGATTTCTTTGGCATCTGCGGCTAAAAGACTCAGCGATCGCAATGATGAAACTTCTGGTGTAATACTATGATCAATTTGCTCATCTTTCACCCCCGTAGCTGCTTGACGAATTGCTGCACTCAAGGGCGATAAAATACTGTAATAAGTAGCTTGGTTGAGCAAATCTAGAACTAAGTCAACTCTAGTTAATAACTGGTTTGGTGATAATTCCTCAATTAATTCATTTGCTAACCTTGTCAACCCAGGAATAAATCGGTGACGGTAATCTTGTTTAAATTCATTTTCTAAACAGATTTCTCGCTGTAGTAACTTCGTTAGTCTTGGCAAATTCTCCCAGGTGGAAGCTAGAGGTGGTTTACTAATTTTCGTACCTCTGATTAAAAACTCCAGACTTTCAGGTGGTAAACCCATTTCCAGAAAAATCTCTCCTAAGAAAGAAGCATTAAAATACGCTCTGGAGTAATGCAGAGTTGCCATTTTACTAAAGTCTAACTCGCGGGTGCGATCGCCTAATACTATGGTAAAAATTTCTCCCCACATCCCACAAGTTAAGGGCAAATTAATTGACCAAGTTAAGGGATGAATCACTCCAGGAATCACTTCAGCAGCAATTTTTCTGGTCCAAATGGGCAGTAAAGTGGTAATTGGTCGTGCTTGTAATACCCAAAGATTTTGTCCGTCATAACTCCACTCTACATCTTGAGGTATGCCGTAATAACGTTTTTCCAGTATCCGGGCTAGGTATGCTACTTGCTTAATTAATGGTTGGGGAATTTTTCCTTCTCCCTCAAATTTAAGAGTAGACAGCTTGTCTTCACCCACGACAAAAACACGATATTGTTCTGGGGTAACTTTTCCTGAAACCACTTGTGAGGCGCTACCAGAAACAGCTTCAATGACTACAGCATCACCTTGTTGGGCGATGGGATCACGGCTGAAAGCCACACCAGAAAATACACTCTGGACTTGTGGTTGAATGAGTACCGCCATAGCTTCATCTTTGGCATGGCGATCACGTCTATATTGAACAGCAGCAGGATTATTATAGGAGGCTTGGACTTGTGCGATCGCTTCTTCTAATTCCTGTTTACTCGTCACATTCAAAATAGTTGCGTACTGTCCAGCCGCAGAAGCTTGTTCTGAATCTTCCCCAATCGCCGAAGAACGGACTACCAAGGGTGAAAGTGTGGATGGTTGGAGAAAATCAATCAGAACCACAGGATCATCAAAAGGTGCAAGTATCCATCCTTTGGGAACTGGATAACCCCAGCGTTTAATTTGTGATAATGTCGAGGCCTTGGCTCCAAATATTTCTGGTTCTAATTCCTCATCCAGGGTGACAATTCCCTGCTCACCACTATTTAAATATGCCATGATCTGCTGTGTTTTCCCCTCAGCCTCTTGTACTGGCAAGTCCATGTCATCAGGGATTTGTTTGTAAATCCAGCCAATTAAACCTGCTAGGGTAAATGCTGCCACTATTCTGGGCAAATCATTGGAGTAGAGGACAGCTACCAGCAGAGGAAGGAGAATCAATACCCCAAATTTGATAGTCTCTCTAGACCGCACAAACATCAAACCAATGGCTGCTACTAAAGTGACAAAGCCGGCAATCAGGGGATCATGCATTAAAAATCCCCAAACGACATTTGTTGTCCCTGCGCCTCTCCCTAAAGCATATCTACCTATAACTAAGGCAATCAGCGCAATCAATTCCCAAAGTGAACCTGTGGGAAAGAAAAGACGAGAAATTAGTACCGCCGCAATACCTTTGAAAGCTTCAGACAGCACTGCCAAAATACCCACAAATTTGCCGCCGTGATAAAAAGCAGCAGACACACTAATATTACCTGTACCTATTTGTGCTAATCGCTTACCCTTGAGAGCGTAGGTAATCCAGGCGATTAGCGGCATTGCCCCTAAAAGTGGGCAAGTAATTAAAATAACTAATAAACCCCAGAGATGAAACATTTATTGTTTAATGTGAATTTTAGACCTATCTTCTATCTAAGAATTGTCAATTACAAATATAAATTTTGATAAAAATTTTTTTGATAGATAGTTTGATTGGTTGGTTTATGGACACTAAGCAGACACGGAAATCCTTGTTGCCTAGTGTCCTCCGATCTGATCAATTGATTCTAACTCAGCGCATAGGCAGATTGCAACGCCCACAAAATGAGTGCTGCTATTGACCCCAAAAGTAATACGGTAGAAACAGTAACTACTTTTGGTGAATCTGCGCCTTCAAATTTCATAATTCCGCGATTTAAGTCGGACATACCTTTGTAAGCCTCCTTTGTTACATTAACCACTCTGTCAGTTTTGATTGTAGTTCTTCTGTCAGTCAATGATGTTAAATTCACATTATGATTTTCTTTAAGCTTTGCAACGTTCTCTCATAGAAATAGGGTGTGAGGCTTCGGGTATGGGGTGTAGGGGAAAATAGGGAATAGGTAAAAGTCGTGTAATTTTGACTTTTAACTTTGTATTTCTCCCCAGCCACCAATTAGCTATTTAATAGTATAATTAAATACTTCATAATACTGAGGAATATTGCAGGTGAAAGTAGTGCTGATGGTAATTTTGGCGGTACTGGTGGGGGTGTTTGTAGCAATAGAAATAGGATTGCGATCGCTATTTGGTTTTGGTAATCCTCTGATTTACATTGGTGATGAAAAAATTGGTTATTTATTAGCACCAAATCAGCAAACTTACCGTTTTGGGAGTCGGATTGAAATTAATGAATTTTCCATGCGGAGTGGAAAAATATCCAAAATACATGCACCCGGAACATTCAGAGTTTTACTATTAGGTGATTCTATTGCTAACGGTGGTTGGTGGACTGATCAAAAAAATACAATTTCTAATTTGCTGATGAATTCTTTAACTCACAGTAGTAATTATCAGCAAATTGAAGTTTTAAATGCTTCTGCTAACTCTTGGAGTCCCCGCAATGAATTGGCATATTTACAAAAATTTGGTACTTTTCAATCTCAAAACTTAGTGTTATTAATTAATACAGACGATTTATTTGGAACTGCACCGACTTCTTTACCAGTGGGAAGAGATAAGAATTATCCAGATCGTAAACCACCACTGGCAATTGTGGAAGTATTACAGCGTTACACCTTTAAACAAAAGCCAATTCCTGAACTAGAAGCTTTGTATCAAGAAGGAGGCGATCGCGTGGGTATAATCCTGGAGGCAATTGGTAATATTCAAACCTTAACTCAAGCCAATAATAGTCAACTAATTGTAACTATGACTCCCTTACTACGCGAATTAAACGCCAAGGAAACAAGAGATTATGAAATTATCGCTCGTCAGCGTCTGCGGGATTTTGTGACAGAGAAGAAAATAAACTACATAGATTTTTTACCTATATTTCAAGCCAATGCTAATCCAAAAAGCTGGTATCATGACCACATTCATCTTAATTTACAAGGTAATCAGTTTGTGGTTGATGTAATTGAGAAATCACTGTTAGAAAGCTTGGGGCAAAATAGCACGACAGATTAACGCAGAGAACAACAAATAGGGTAAATTTATTTACATGAAAATTACTGTAAATTATCTGACAATGTCTAATTAGGGTTTGCTTTAATCCAGATTGCCAAACCTCCACCACGACCACGGGCGGCTATAAAATCTTCAGTTAGTAAAAAGAAAGCAAAAAACGGTAATTTAGCTATAGGTTGATTGTCAAAATCTAAAATTTGAGTTTTACCAGAACGTATTTGACGGTTGTAAACAACGCGATCAAATAAACTAATTTGCATCTTGGTAAAATCAAATGCTAATAAATTCTTGTTGTCTAAATATTTTGCAGGGCCAGTCAACTTTAATAATATCGAGCCTAATTGTAGCTGATTACCAATTTCACCTCTATCTAAAACTTGTTCTGTAGTGCTACTAAAGGAAATATGTGCCGATGCAAATTTAGGCACGTAAAAGCCCTTACCGAGAACAATTCCTCCCTGCTTCCTGATTTTTTTAGTACCAGTAACAAAGCACAGCCGCCATTTACCCATTAGATAGTCAAAAGGATAATTTAGTCGTTGTTGCTTGCCATATTTTTCTGCTTGTATTAAGGCATTTACCACTACGTTAGGCTTAGGAGGTTTGCTTCCTTCTTGATATGCGACCGCAGTTTGGGAGATAATGCTATAAAAATCAGGGGTAATAGTAGATGTTAAATCAGTCGTCATAAGTATATTTTTTCGCTTTTTCCATAGTCTTAATAGATTTTACCCTGAATTTCTTCCATAGCTATAAAAATAGATGCCTCGTCAGCTCCTCGTCAGCTATAGATAGCATAGCATAGATAGCATAGCATTAAGTTAAGTATCTTTCCATTAAGCAAAGATTCAAAATGTAAAAATCTTTAGCACAATAGAATAACCAGATTGTATTGAATGTGGTTTGAGGCATTTTCAACTCACCTATAAATAGGACGAGGTGAACTATGGATACTATCAGCCTTCTGAATGAATATAAATCAGGAAAGCGAAATTTTCACGGCGTAACTTTGCATCAAGCAAAGCTAACCAAAGCAGAATTAATTGGTGTAAATTTATCTGAAGCTGACCTTAGTGGTGCTGACCTAAGCGAAGCTAACTTGAGTAAATGTAACCTAGCCAGAGCCAATTTAACCAATGCTGACCTCAGTCAAGCCGATTTACACAGTGCAAACTTGAGTGAAGTAAATTTGATTGGTGCGGACTTAATGAAAGCCAACCTCGTGGATGCTAACCTCAGTCGTGCAGATTTGCGTGGTGCAAATTTAATGTGGGCAAATTTACTGCGTGCAAACCTCAGCGAAGCAGAAATGAGTGGTGCTGTTTTAAATGGTGCTAATCTCCGCGCAGCCAATTTAATTGGTAGCAATATCAATGAATCAGAATTCAATGATACAGAATTGGCAGAAGCAATCATCACTGAACTAGAGATGACTGGTGAAATCTCGCATATGGGTTTATCCCATCAATGGATAACTTGGGCTGGAAGTTATTGATATTTTTGGGGAAATGGGTTTTATCAGTTATCTCTTATACTAGAGACGGCGGAAAATTTACAAAGGAGTCTGTGTCTGGCCTTCCATAGTGTTAAGATTAGGACAGAGCCAAGGAAAGAATCAGGGTTGGGAATAG
>CAKZGI010000447.1 GCA_936914905.1 uncultured Trichormus sp.
GTTTGGCAAAATCTTTGATCATCTTCTCGAGCTGGCTATATTTGAATGGTTCTTCGTCATTAATTGAGCCAGCCAGTCGAAATCCATATGGGATATCTGCGATCAGCAATGAGTAGTCTTTTTTCGGCAATATCGTGGACATGTCTTTAACGTCTCCACAAAGCACACTATAAGATAATGTATGAAGACTATCTGCTGGATGGGAAAAGGATTTGAGCAAGCCCGAGGTATCTTGATCCATCTCTTTGGCTAACATCCTCGTTTTCTCTTGCCTGGCCCTCTCTATATGGTAGTTGAACACATCTGGGCACTCTTGAACTTTTCCTGCAATTCCTTTCCCACGAGATGGTTTCTGTGCAACAAGCAATATCTTAGAAATCATGAGTCGATATTCTTTAAGAACAAGGAAAAACTCATAGACATACCCAATCTCTAAAAACAATGAAGTATTCCTGAAGCGCTTTATACGAAGATGTCATTGGATATTGTTCCTCGACCTTCTCCCAAGTTGGGCAATTCAGTTTTTTCATCATGACTTCTTGAATCTTCATGTACACTTTATGACTGTAAAGCAAATGACCATCATAATTAGGAAAAAATAACTACGAAATATAGTGTAATGTTAAAATATAGAAAATCCACTTACTTTGACAATTCGACGACCATTTCGTCCAAGCTTAACTCCTTAGATAAAACCCGAGAAAGAACAGATTTGAGCAGGGTTTCGTCTTTAATGCCTTGAAGGGCTCTCCAAGGAGTAAGCTTCATGTCCTCTGCGGCCTCTTCAATTGTAAATTCTATTTTCTTTCCTTTCGAGCCTTTTGCTTCGACTTGGGGGTCGAGTTTACCTTTCTTGACTTTTTGGCCCTTCACTTCTTTGTTTTCCCACATCGTGAATATCTGGTCTTGAAGGTCCCATAACATCCCATCTCTAAACGCTAGCTGGAACCAAGACTCGTACTTTCTTAGCCCGTCAGACTTCACTGTATCATCTACCACAATTCCCACTTCATTTAGGCAATGTCGTCGTAGGCCAGGGTGGAGCCTGGGGCCAAATTGTCGGATGCTATCAAGGTACTCATAATGGAAAAACCGTATTCTTTCAATCGATGACATCTTCTGCCTATAATCATTGTCATTGTTATGGTCCCACGCCAGCAACTTTGCTTCCTCTACTGTTAAGCCGACATATATTTTGCATTCTGCGTATTTAAAGAAATATGTCGTGGGATGCTCCATAACTAGTTGCCTTCTTGCTTCAGCAGAGTGAGAACCACCGATCACAAAATATTGATATTTTTCTGGATTTGAAATATCAAATTCATTTATTGACGGGCATTGCGATGGATCCACCATTACTAGAAATGGCACCACAGTTGCATGTGGGTTTATCTTCATTTTTTTCTTTAGATTCTGCACGTGCAAGTTGTGGGGCTCCCGGATTTCAAGCGGTCTTCGACCGGTCTCAGGATCAATCGGAGGTCTATTAATAAGTGTTATTGGCAATGTGAAAATGTGGCCTCTCCTCAACAATTTGGATTTAATTATCTGTCGTCGGATTGTATTCTGTTCTGAGTCAATTATACCAGACGACAATTCACCTCCAGGGGTCACAAGTTCTTTGTCAGAAAGGGCATCGGGCTCTTCACTTTCTGATGCAGAGGAGTCCTCCTTGCGAGCTTTTTTTATTGGCTTGGTCTGGACACGCTGCTTTCTTTTCTTCGCTTTATTTTGCATTACTGGGACTAGAGGCTCTTTATGAACAACTTCTACCTCCTCTTCCTCTGAAGTTGCCTCTACCGATTCAGCAAATGAAGCATGACCAGAAATAAATGGTTGTAATGCTATTATTATATTTTCGCTTTCTGAAAGAATGTGTCGAAGTTCAAGGGGTTTGCAACTTGCTAATACCAAGTTGGACTCGGATAGGAGTAGAACACGTTCACCCTTCGAAGTCTCGACAGATACTATATAATTAGCAGTTTCTTCATCCTGGTAGTCCACTCTTCGAACTTTGCCATACGAAAACACATGGCCACCTTTCAATACTCCTGGACCGTCTGTTTTTCCCAAAGATAATAGTAATGTCCTCGACTCTTCTTGATAGTTGAAAGCCCATTCAAAGGACGTCATATCCTTAAGAGGTTTAGAAGACGTTCCTAACTGCAGGTTACTTGGTCTCTGTGAAGTCCCAGATGGTTTTTGAGAAATTGAAGTTGTTTTCTGAGAAACCATTGGCACCGACTTGTTTCCTTGAGAGGATTGATTGAAGAGAGCACGTTTGGACGATTCACCTTTGAGAGTGACCTTCAATCTCTTCACAGGCACCCTAGGCTCCTCAGCCTCTTGGCTGAAAGACAGTTAAACATTATAATGGATTAGGAAATGGCAAAACAAAGCAAGAAAATGCATATCAGGCACCAAATTTGGCGACAAAATACAAAATATAATGCGGTTTTGTTGATTCTTAAGCACAAAAACTAACCCTATGCACATCTAAAATAATATTGTTAAGCACATGAAATCGATGCGGAGCATCGACTTTCTGTGTAAAATAGCATATTGTTATCTTGATATACCCATTTTACAGAGCAGGTCGATACGGCGCATCGACTCCATGTGTTTAGCAAACACAAAGAAGACTGCTTTACACATGAAGCCGATGCGCCGTATCGACTTCATGTGCTAACCACCGTAACATTGAAGAGGTCGATACTTGGTATCGACCTCAGCGAAGACTTTACACATGAAGTCGATGCGCCGTATCGACTTCATGTGTAAAAGAAAACTTTTTTTACATAGGTCGATACCAGGTATCGACCTATGTCTTCATATGCAGAGTTTGCACATGAAGTCGATGCGCCGCATCGACTTCATGTGTAAAAGCAAACTTTTTTACATAGGTCGATACCAGGTATCGACCTATGTCTTCATATGCAAAGTTTGCACATGAAGTCGATGCGCCGCATCGACTTCATGTGTAAAAGCAATATATGAAGACATAGGTCGATACCTGGTATCGACCTATGTAAAAAAGTTTGGTGTTTCAATATAGGTCGATACCAGGTATCGACCTAGGTCTTTGTTTTTGTGTGTAATGACAGAGGAGGTCGATACGGCGCATCGACTTCCTGTGTAAACGTTGGAGCTTTACACAGGAAGTCGATGCGCCGTATCGACCTCCTGTGTAATGGTCATGGTTTGCACAGGAGGTCGATGCGCCGTATCGACCTCCTGTGTAAACGTTGGAGATTTACACAGGAAGTCGATGCGCCGCATCGACTTCCTGTGATTAGGAGCATCTTCTGGGTGGTTTGATTGGGACATGCATGAATTGGGGGTTCAGTAATTGTCTAAAAAAGCCATAGCCTACAGTCTACTTGTCCGTACAGATTGGGAAAGTAAGGAGAATACCTGGCTGGTCGCTTGCTCCCTGCTTTCTTGTCCATCACGCAACTGGGGTGTGGGCTGATTTCGCGTTCTTTGTGGATGCAGATCTGCTGGGTGCTCCTCTTGCTCTCTGATGCGCTCTCCTTAGATTTTGGGTGATGTGAGAGTGTGCACGCGTGGGTCTTATATAGGTGTCAGGCTAGTACATAACTGACTATTCTTACCTAATTACATAACTGGCCCTAGTTAACCCAACCATGGTTACATTGGCTAACTGAACCCGACTCTAGTTATATAACTACCACGAGCTATCTTCTTTTGGGAGTTTTATTGCCTTATTTTGGTACACTGGCTAGATTTTAGTGGGCCTTCTCATTTCTTCCTTTCTTGGGGTGTTTGGTGTCTGCTTTTGGAAACTTGCCTGATTTATCTTGGTGCCAAAAAAAGATGTCTGGAAATAGCTCTTCAATAGACACACGGATATCGGTTGACCCTTACAGTGGTTCTCTCGACTCAAGAATATCAGTCGAGGAGTACACCTCCTTAACGCATGAGCTACAACTAGATGGAGAGATTTCAGAGCGGGAAGAGATGCTAATTGAGACATGTGTTTTTGACACACCAGAACCTATGCGTTTCAAGAGGGTTCCACGTCGTGTGAGTAGCAAACGATTGGAGTTCTTGACTTCAGAACATCAGCTTCTACGGGATGTTGCAAAAAAATGTTGTTTAGCAGAATGCTTGGTAAAAAGCGGAAAGCATGGTTTGAAATCCATTCGTCATTGGTATTTATCTCTAAATGGTGAAGAGCAGGACACGTTTCTTGCAGATCGCTTGCAATTGGTGCAAGACTCTTCATTAGGATCAAAGGTGTCTTTTGAGTATTATATCAATATAAGTGATCGTTGTTGTCGAAAAGCCTTTAAGATAGCTTTTGGAATTGGAAATATGCGACTTGATAGAATTCATCGCCGATGCTTGTCAGGAGATGCAATGGTTGAGAGTGTAGGTAGCGATGTGAGCAGTCGAGGATTGGTGGGCCAGCACGCAGTGATTTGGATGAAGAATTATTTTGGGATGCATTGTGATGTGATGCCTACAACTGGGCGCTTGCATTTGTCAGACAATTACACACGTGATGAATTATTTAGGATTTATAAGGATGAGATGCTATCTCAAGGAGAGCGTTATGTGTCTTACAGTCAGTTCACTAGGTTGTGGAAATTGAGGTTTAATAACGTTTTGATTCCTCGACAGGTGAGGATGGGTGTTTGTGCTGTATGTGCTAATCTTAAAAGTATGATCAAAGGTGCAAAATCTGATGATTCGCAAAAAGATATTTTCAAGAGGTCATTGATGGAACATAGGGACAGTCAAGCTAAAGAGCGTATAAAGGCCATGCACCATAGAGATAAAGCTTTAAAGTTTCCCGGAAGATATATGTGCCTGATGATCGATGGTATGGATCAGAAGAAAACCTGTTTGCCTCATTTTGCACGCCTTCCAAAAGACATCACTGAGGAATGTCTAGTTCAAATGCATTTGGTTGGATGCTTATCATATAATAAGGTTGTCAAACCATGGGTTTTCTTTACGTACCCTAATGTTCATGCTGATCCGAATCTGACCATAACTATTATTCAAAGAGTGTTGCTCGCTTGGGTTGGGCCATTGCCACCAGTTCTTTACGTGCAACTCGATAATACTGCACGCGAAAATAAGAACTCGAGTGTGTTTGGCTATTTGACAATGTTAGTGCATAAAGGTTTGTTTAAGAAAGTGAAGGTGAACTTCCTTCTGGTTGGTCATACGCATGATCACATTGATCAAATGTTTAGTACGTTTTCTAAAAAGTTGGCCCGGTATGATGCTTTCACGTTGCCAGTCTTGTGTGACTTAATAAGACAGGCTTATACCCCTAAACCGGAGGTGGTGCACCTCACTGAGATATATGATTTTAAACGATATGCGCGTAATGACAATATAAAAGTGTTTGCTCAATTGCATAATATTAGCTTCAATCATGCCTTTTTGATCAAATATGTGGAATTGGAAAGAGCTACTTTGTTATACGCTAAACAATATTCCTCCTCTATCAATTGGGAACCACGGTCTGGTTGTCTTTTTTTGTTACAAATGCCGTCATCCTTTGAAGTACACGGAGCTGAACAGATGCCATACGAAGATCGAAAGTTGTGTGCCGTTCAATGTGATAGTTTGGAGCAACAGAGTCAGTTGTGGGTTCGATCCCTTGAGGAGAAGAAGAAACACATTGAGTTTGCAAAGAAATATGTTGCAGGTCAACAAGTTTCTTGGTGGGATCTTTTTTTTGAGGAGCAGAAGAAAATAATAGAATATCGCACGGAAGGTCATTGGCCTCTTGCGTTTCCTTTTACTTGGCAGGTTGGCAATAACAACCATGTATTGAGCTCTGATCCTCTTCCAGATGACCTTAGACATTTAGCTCATCCAGAACAAAGAGACATTTATGTGGGCCCTCGGATGTCTAAGGAAAGTGAGGCTAGGTGGCATGGCAACTTGCAAGAAATAAAGGCTGGCTCTTTGATTGCTACACTAGCCGATGGTGATGCACTTGGTCATCCTTTCTGGATTGCAAAGGTTATAGAGCTAATTAAAGATGACTGTCAAACTATCTTGAGGTCACTTAAAGTTCATTGGTATCATACCACTTCGTCTAATGCTTTTACTGGTAAGTATACTTTGGAAATGATCTCTACTAATGTCGGAACTGGTGCCAAAAGGAGAAAGAAAACTACACGTCGGATATCAACGTTACATTTGGAGGATGTTGATGTCATTTTGTATGACTTTACATTGACTAAATCGGGACACCTTAGAAAATCAACAATTGTTATGCTTCAAGCAAAGCTGCAGACCACATCTGAAAGACAAACAAGAAGCAAAACACAAAATCCGAATGATGTTGGCCTTCACCTAGATGAGGATAATGCATTGATTAATAGTTCAGAGGAGGATGAAAGTTCATGTATGGGTGAAAGTGATTCTAACAGTTGTGAGGCTGACGCTTGACTTCATTGTACCAATCCATTGTACTTACTTCCAATTTGAGCTTTGTATATATCGCCAATGGGCATGACAATACTTGTGAAAAAAACCTTATATATTCGAAATTATTACTTTTTGGTATTCTATTAGCCTTTAGAGTAATTTGTTTAATAGATAGTTTTAATACTGAGCATTTTTTCTATTGTTTTTACTACGACGAAAATTTTAATCTATGCCAAAAATTGTGAGGTTTTCTCCATATTTTTGAAAACACCCTTGATACCTGTACCACTGTTTTTTCAACAACTTACAAAAAATAGGGTTTTTCTTGTAATTTTTGAGGGAATATTCCAAATGTTTCTCTTTTTACTATCTTGAGGTCAAACTATCTTAGAGATGACTGTCAAACTATCTTGAGGTCACTTAAAGTTCATTGGTATCATACCACTTCGTCTAATGCTTTTACTGGTAAGTATACTTTGGAAATGATCTCTACTAATGTCGGAACTGGTGCCAAAAGGAGAAAGAAAACTACACGTCGGATATCAACGTTACATTTGGAGGATGTTGATGTCATTTTGTATGACTTTACATTGACTAAATCGGGACACCTTAGAAAATCAACGATTGTTATGCTTCAAGAAAAGCTTAAGACCACATCTAAAAGACAAACAAGAAGCAAATCACAGAATCCGAATGATGTTGGCCTTCACTTGGATGAGGATAATGCATTGATTAACAGTTCAGAGGAGGATGAAAGTTCATGTATGGGTGGAAGTGATTCTAGCAGTTCTGAGGGCGACACATGACTTCATAATCTTGTGAAACACCAATCCATTGTACTTACTTCCAATTTGAACTTTGTCTATATCGCCAATGGACATGACACTACTTGTGAAAAAAACCTTATATAATAGAAATTATTACTTTTTGGTATCCGATTATACTTTAGAAAGTTTTGTTCAATAGATAGGTTTGATACTGAGCATTTTTTCCATTGTTTTTACTATGATGAAACTTTTCGTCTATGCCAAAAAATGTGAGGTTTTGTGCATATTTTTTAAAACCTTTAATACCTGTACCACTATTTTTCTAACAACTTAAGAAAAATAGTGAAAATCATCTAATTTTTGAGGGAATATTCCAAATGGTTCTCTTTTTACGCAATGTTACCTTTTTCTCACGCAATAGTGGTTACATAAGTTTAACAAAAATCCGAAGAAGTGGAAAGATACTACGGTAACTCAACCAAGCATGGGTAACATTATTGTTGATAATTTCATTAACAATGAAGATGAGTATGATGTATGTGATGATTGGGTTGATAAGCAATATGTGATTGAAGAGTGCATAAAGTTTGGTGATGATAGTGATAGTGTAGAACAAATGTGTGAAGTTAATGATAAACATATAATGCATATAGATGTGAGCGAAAATGTAGATATGGTAGATAAAAATATTAATGTGATTGATGAAAATATTGAAGTGCGTGAGGATAGGCAAGTCATAGAACAACATGATGAACTTTGGATAATGAATATTGATGATGGGTTGTTTCATGATAAGCATGATGGTGTGACTCATGAGTGTGATGATCGAGTGCAAAGGAAACAAAATGACTTGATAAAAAGAAATGATGAAATGATCAATGATAGGAAACTAATAGATATCTATGATTATAACATGCTAAAGATTAACGATAGTGACGTGACTCAAAAGAATGATAAGGAAAGGAAAAATGGTCATCATGTTATAATCGATAATAGGCGTGATGACTTAATGGTAAAAAAGAAGTCATAAGGATGCATGATGATGATCGTGACATGATTGATATTAATGAAGAAAATATGATAAATGATGTTTTTATGTCTAATGGTGGTGAACATGTTCATAATGAATTGAATAAGTATATTCATAGAGATGATAATCAGTTGAATAGGCATGTTCATAAGAATGATGATGTGATCTGGGGTAAATACAATGAAGATTATGCATTGATAAGAGGATATGAGATGAAAAATAAAGATAATACTATAATATGGGATGTATATGATAATGTTATGGATGATATCTTAGATAGGTTTGATGAGGAGGTTATTAAGAACTATTTGTGTATAAGGGATTATGATAGGTTTAGAATCTATAAACATGATAGTGAGAAAGAGAATAAGAATGATCATGAGGAAAAAGGGAGTGATCACAACAGTGTTAATAGAAGGGTCAATTGTGGTGTGTACGAAGATTACAATTGTATCGATGAGGGTCATATATGTAATATTTGGCTTGATCATGTAGAGAAAAACATAAATGTTTTCAATGAGAATAATAGGATTGATGAAGAAGATAACGTCAACAAAGGAAGGGGTTCAAATGAAAACCGTCCTAACGTTCATGACATACATGCGCACCCAACCTTCAGTTTCACATCCGGACACTTTACACTAGAGTGAGCGTGGGATGTTTATCCTTACAAACTCTCCCGTAAATGGACTACGCTATCTACGTGTGATATATTACAAGTTCCGGGGGCCTCCCCCGTGAACTAGACCTCTATCTCTAATCGTTATGGACTTCAGAACTCTGGTTCTTCTTCTAGGCCGTTACACCGTAATGATTCTAGTACTGTGTGTCACAGTTCCACTCTCCGCTAGTGTCGGGTTCCGGCTGGATTCCGTTGGCGTCGTGTTTGATAACAATCGGTAGTAGTCCAGGTAGTTGTCCCTCTTTTATGAAGTCGTTAGTCAGCTCCGTTGTAGTCCTTTGTGTCCGATGAGCTCTCGGATATGATGATATCGTACCTTTATATGCTTCGTCTTCATGTGTATGATCGGATTCCGCACGAGCTGTATTGAGCTCTGAGAGTCGCAGAACAAGATCGGAGTCGATCAGAGTCCTTGAAATCCGCGGTCAATCGTTGCAGCTAAATTACTTCCTTCGCTTCTTCAGATGCCGCTATGTACTCCGCCTTTGTCGTGGAGAGTGCCGTACAGTCTTGATGTTTTGATCTTTAAGATATCGCTCCTCCTGCGTGCATGAACACGTAGCCAGACGTGGATTTACGATTATCCGGATTCCCGGCGTAATCGGAGTCCGTATATCCTTCCGGAATTC
>CAKZGI010000448.1 GCA_936914905.1 uncultured Trichormus sp.
TGTTGAGGATGCCTTCTTCGTTGGTGGTGGTATACATAATCTTTTTCCTTCGTTTTTTTCTTTATGTAAACTAATTTAACAAAGTCGTTACAAAATGTCAATATGACTTGACAGAGAATAGTAAATAGTCTAAATAAGAGTTCCTTATCTGGAATGGAAGTGACTGCAAAGAGGTTTTGGACTTTATATCATAGTGAGAATGTACAAATTAAATTTTTGATGATTACCAACGCAATAGCGCCTCTAGTATTTGTCAAATCTAAAAGCCTTGTTTAAAAAATTTTGGTTTACAATTTACGCTAAAAAGTTTTTAGCAGCCCACAAATTAATTGTGAACTGCTATTACAGAAAATTTATTTTAAATGGGCAGTACCAGACTCGAACTGATGACATCCTGCTTGTAAGGCAGGCGCTCTACCAACTGAGCTAACCGCCCGTTTTCATCACTTAATTAAGATAGCATACCCTTTTTAAATTTTGCAAGGGGTTTGGGGGAATTTTTTTGCGGGCAGGAGGTAGGTTGTCGGTTATACTTACTCAGTATTGAATTTTTAATTATTTTTTATTTTTAATTTTCCAAGATGCCTTCTGGTCAAATGCACGATTGCATTACTATCTGGTCTTTGCCTATGGTGACGGGTGTGACTTTGGTGTCCACTCGCAGTAGTAATATGACTTTGTTGGTGGCGGGTGGGTTTATGTTTGGTGGGTTTATGTTTGGCCCAGATTTAGATATTTACTCCCGTCAGTTTCAGCGTTGGGGGTTTTTGCGTTGGATTTGGCTGCCTTATCAAAAAAGTCTGCGTCATCGGTCTTTTTTGTCCCATGGGCCAATTATTGGTACGACTCTGCGGGTGGTTTATCTCACGACTTTTTTGGCGGTTGTAGCGATTTTGGTTTTGGTGGTTTTCGCTAACTTGGGTAATATGGCTTTCAACTGGGGGGATGTTTGGAGGAGTGTGGGGCGGACTATATCTATATATTATGGGGAATTTTTCGCTGTGTTTGTGGGGTTTGAACTGGGTGCTATGAGTCATTCTCTCAGCGATTGGACTAATTCGGCTTATAAACGTTTCCAAAAGCAGGGGATTCAAGGGTTGCTGAACCATGGCAAAATTAAGAAGCGTAAACCGACGAGGGGTGTCAAGGCGGTGAGAAAACGCAGAGGTACGCAGAGGTAAACCCGGAGGTAGGTGGAGGTTTTATGGCAGATAATCAAACTTTGGTAGCTTTACAACAATTAATTGATGTGGTGGCAAAATTGCGATCGCCTGAAGGTGGTTGTCCTTGGGATTTGGCACAAACGCCGGAAAGTCTGACGACCTATGTGATTGAGGAGGCTTATGAGGTGGTTGACGCCATTCAAACAGGAGATAAAAGAGCGATCGCAGAAGAATTAGGTGATTTATTACTACAGGTAGTATTACAAGCACAAATTGCCAGTGAAGCCGGTGATTTTTCTTTGCAACAAATCGCTGAAGGTATTTCTCAAAAATTGATTCGTCGTCATCCTCATGTTTTTAGTGATGTGACAGTGGAAAATATGGACGAGGTGCGTCAAAATTGGGAAACTATCAAAGCTGCAGAAAAAGGAGAAACACCAGCAACGCAAAAACTTAGTGATAAACTTAGTCGCTATCGGCGTAGTCTTCCGCCTTTAAATGCAGCAATGAAGATTTCTCAAAAGGCTGCTAGTGTTGGGTTTGAGTGGAACAATATTGATGAAGTTTGGGGAAAGTTGCAGGAAGAATTAGGGGAATTTCAACAGGCTTTAACTGAGGAAACAACGGAAAGACAAGAATCAGAATTAGGTGATTTACTATTTGCAATTATTCAAGTTGCTAGATGGCATAATCTTGATCCGAGTGCAGGTTTGCAAGGTACAAGTCAGCGATTTATTCAACGATTACAAAAAATGGAAGATGTAATTAATCGCCCCCTGACAGAGTATAGCTTGGAAGAATTAGATGCACTTTGGCAACAGGCTAAAGCCCAACTGGCGAAAGATTAGCGGCTGGGGACTGGGTAGCACTTACCAATTACCTGTTACCTATTACCCAATTTTGAATTTTGAATTTCGAATCTTGAATTTTTAAGGTTTTTTCGCCTCAAACAACCTATCATGAAAAGCTTGATAATTAACATTTTCTGGCAAACTGAGTAAGGCACTGTTGATTTTTTCCTGGCGGGGCTTTCTTTCGGTAGAACTGTGCCGTAGTTTTCTTCACGGAAGATACTACCAACAACTTCTACTTTACTTTTGCCTTCATTAGCTGCATAAAATAGAAGTATAGGAGCATCAAAAACAATAGCCTCTACTTTTTTAGTCAGCAGTGTATTTACCATAGAAATTTGCTTTGGGTAACACAAAATAAAATATGATATTTATCTATCATGTTTACTCAACCGCAAATATTACATTCTTCTTAGGAAGGATCTCAACTCTCATAATGTTTTCTTACACAGAGACGCAGAGAGAAATCAACTTTTTTTAAGCTTCTAAGATTTTTATTGAATAGTTATTCCTTATCAATTGTATGAATTCACATCTAAAACTCAATGTCAATGCTTCTACTTCTGTTTTTCCGTCAGGTAAACCATAGGGTGGTTTCTAATTACCAAAACCATGAGATTTCAAAGAGGTTGTCTTACCAAACAACCAATCTAAATGCTCGTAAACTAGAGACTGTTAGTATGGGGCTAATTAGTTAAATTAGGAGTAAACTTCAAAGATGACTAATAAGCTATATCATAGCGATTTGCAATTATGGATTGAGCAAACGATTCAGCAGTTACAAAATCATGAATTTGAGTCGCTGGATATTGAGCATTTAATTGAGGAGTTAGTTGATTTGGGTAAATCAGAGAAGAATACCCTCACAAGCAATCTTAAGATTTTGTTAGCTCACTTACTCAAGTTCAAGATTCAGCATGATGTACCCGATTCAATGAAGGGAAGTTGGTACAGTTCAGTTATTGAACATCGTCAACGGGTTCTCGACAATTTGGCCGATACCCCATCTCTAAAAAGTTTTTTGATGGAAGCTGTAGAAAAAGCCTATCCCGATGCCCGTAAAGTGGCAATTAAGGAGGGTACACTAGCTAAATTTGGGGTTCGTGTACCGGAAGAGAGTGAGTATCCTATAAGTTGTCCTTTTTCGATTGGACAAATTCTGAATGAGGATTTTTATGGGCTATAAATTAGAATGGGCTATAAATTAGAAAAAGAAAACATGTGGTCAATGTCTCCAGGTTTTTAAACAGGAAGAAAAAATTAACTCTTTAGGGGCTAAGGGTGCGATCGGAAACTGCTGTAAGCTTCGCTGATAACACACACCATAACTCAAACAGGTCTACCTTATACAGATCTTGTGGTGTTTGGTGCATGATTCCATTTCATAGCAATCATGCAGCATTAGATATCAATATCAGGTAATTCGTGCAAAAATAATGTTACTAAACTCTCAGGTAAAACTCACGAGACTTAAATAAAATCAAAATGAGAATTGGGAATATTAGATTAGGTAGTCAGAAATTACTCTTGTCTCTGGCTGTAGTGTGTGGAATTGGTGTAATGAATGCTGATATCGTGTCTTCTCAAATAACTCCTTGAGTACGCAGTTTAAGAGTTAAAGCCACTACTGGAACTACTTTTAAGTCACGAGAAAACTGGTATAAGCAATCAAAAGATATTGCTAGTGACAAAAAATGCTCAGTTAAAACAGGTGAGAAATTTTTTGTTTCTTCTCTTAGAAGAGAAATTCAGACTACACATACACGTCCTATAGGTAACACTGAAAAGTTGAGAGATTATTGGGAAGTGACATTTGAAAAACCACTTCCCTGTCAAGATGACATTGGTACTAATCAAACCTGGTTTGTTTATCAACAGCACGTGCAGGAACTTAGAGGTCTTCTTGTTCCTTAAAGACTTCTAGATTAGGTGAAATAGTGCAAGTCTGTTTGTGTCTAATGTCTAAGAGGATGTTTGAAAAGTCATGCTGTAGCTCCCTTTCCGCAGGGTACGTAGCGCAGCGCAGTGAAGCACTCAGATTAATCACTCAGACCCTAGATTCTAGAGCCTCCGCCACGCTTCGCCTTGACGCAGTGTCCCGAAGGGATTAATAGTAACAAATTATACTTTCTCTAACTTTTCAAACATCCTCTTAGATTTATCATCTTCTTGATGTCCTAACTACCTTAGCAGGTGCTATTTTTTGACAAATCTCTACGAGAATGTGTAGGGACATTGCGTGCAACGTCTCTACTGAATAACTTACCGTTTTTTACTAGTAGTCTGTCAAAGACATTTTAAGGGTGATGATAGGAAAAAAATTTCTATTCTTCCCCTGCTTACCTTCAGCCGTCATTTTTTGGGTTGACAGACTACTAGTGCAGCATAGTGAAAATAACTATCCAGTGACAAAACCAGTGACAAAATTTGAAAAAGCTAAAGTTTGCTTTCTTCCCTCCTATCTTCTGCTTTTTACTTACATCAGCTTTTCTACTAAACTAGAGCTTTTCTACTAAACTATTTGCTAAATCAAGCAATTCGATATCGCAAGTAAGAAGATGACGAGCTAAAATATCTCTGACAGCAGATGTTTTTTCATCTTCTCTAGTAATCCTCAAGCATTCTTCCAAATTTATTGCTAAATCAAACAGTGATCTATCTCCCAAGCAATACCTAATTTTTACAGCAACATTGTCATTACTGACCAGAAATTCTTTTATAGAACCTAATAGAGAATTACCTAATATTTCATCATTTCCCCACGTTTCTAACCAATCTCCATCTACATCTTCAACATAAAGGTGAACAAAATTTAGCCCATATTCTAGCCAGTCTTGCTGCATTCTACGGGCTGCTGCTAAAATTTCAGCAAATTCATCTACTTGAGTAATGCTGTTCATTTCTTGTTGGTTAACCATAAATGCTGTTGTAAGCAGGTAACGATTTAGGCTAGGACTCAGATATTGGACTCAAAAATTTGATATCAGGAAAAATTTAGATACTTTCCTTCAGCAAGATGGTCACTGTTATACAGTGCCACATTTACTAATTGGTTGATAAAGTCACTCTCCCCAGGATTGTAACTTAAGAACAATCCTCTATCTATTTCCCACAATTGCAGTGCATTTTGCCACTTCTCATACTTTTGCTCATGGAACTCTTCGCTGACACTGGTAACTTGAATACAGAGTGGTTTTTGTTGATGATTACTAACTATTAAATCTGTTGCCATAGAAAGGTCGGCAATATAACGCTGCCAAATTTTCCCTTCACGACGCTCAATATCTTGAGCTATTGATTTAATAATATCACCATCAAACTGATTAAACTCTCCCGCCATCATTTTTTTCTTCCAAATATAAAATTTGGCATCTGTTGAGTTTATCCACTTAGGAAATAGATAGCTATACCAATAGCTCTCATTTGGGGTCATCTGGTTAAATTTTGCTTGTCGTGCTGCTTCTGAAGGTAAGGATTGAATTATCAGCCAAATTGTAGAGTCGGTAATCACCTCAAGAAGAAAAGCAAGGACAAATGGTTTAGCAGTCAGGGAACCAGGCCGAATATATTTGATCCACCGATTGATCTCATCTAATCTTTTTGATAACTGAGGATCTATCGCCGAGGCTTGCTCAATGAGTAACTTTAGTTTATCCTTAATTTCTTTTGCTTGCAAACTACGCCCTACTTTTCAGTAACTAACTATTTGGTGTAAATTTTATACCTTTTTAAGATGTATATACGATTCATGGTTTAGTGTTAAAATTTGGTTTAAAAAAAATGCCATTGGCAACTACTCCCAAGTCTTGTGATAGCGAGACTCTCAGTATATGACGACCCAGGTTTTTACCCAGTCAGTTGTTACAAAATACCTATTAACTAAGCAGTACACTGTTAAATTACCGTTTAGCAAGGTACAAGATGCACCGTTTGTGATTTGCTCAATCATACTTAATAAAGTGTCAGGCATCTAGTTTTTTAACCCGAACTAGGTTATAGAAGGATTTTAGCCTAAAAATCATACAATTTAAATGCGCGACAGCCTATTATCTTGACCTTTAATCTGTCTTAATCTGCTCATTTTGGTTTAGTTTTGACTTGTGTCAACTGAATAAGTTAAAGATTTTCATCCAGCTTAACGAAAATCTAAATACTATTTGACACAACTCCATTAAAAATAGTTCTCAGTCAGTATATCGTTTACATAGATCATCATGTCTCAACCGACTATAGAATCTATCCTACAGGAAAACCGACTTTTTCATCCCTCTAGTAATTTTTCGCAACAGGCTAATATCAAAAGTCTGGAAGAATATCACCGGATTTATGATCAAGCTAAGGCCGATCCACAGGCTTTTTGGGCAAAATTAGCGGAAACGGAGTTAGATTGGTTTCAAAAATGGGATATTGTGCTGGATTGGCAACCTCCTTTTGCGAAGTGGTTTGTGGGTGGTAAGATTAATATTTCTTACAATTGTGTTGACAGACATCTGACTACTTGGCGGAAAAATAAGGCCGCTTTGATTTGGGAAGGTGAACCGGGAGATTCCCGCACGCTAACATACTCCCAATTGCATCGAGAAGTTTGCCAGTTTGCCAATGTGCTGAAACAGTTGGGGTCCAAAAAAGGTGATCGCATTGGTATTTATATGCCCATGATTCCCGAAGCTGCTATTGCGATGTTAGCCTGTGCGAGAATTGGCGCACCCCATAGCGTTGTCTTTGGTGGGTTTGGTGCGGAGGCTTTGCGCGATCGCCTTAACGATGCTGAGGCTAAATTAGTAGTAACAGCAGATGGTGGTTGGCGTAAAGATGCGATCATTCCCCTGAAAGAACAGGTAGATAAAGCCTTAGCTGATAACGCAGTTCCCAGTGTCACAGATGTGCTGGTGGTACAACGCACAGGTCAAAAAACCCACATGGAACCAGGACGGGATCACTGGTGGCATGATTTACAAAAAGGTATCTCCGCAGATTGTCCCGCCGAACCAATGGACAGCGAAGATATGCTGTTTGTCCTTTATACTTCTGGCAGTACTGGTAAACCCAAGGGTGTTGTCCATACAACTGGTGGTTATAACTTATACAGCCATATAACCACAAAATGGATTTTTGACATCCAGGACACAGATTTATATTGGTGTACTGCTGATGTAGGTTGGATTACAGGACATAGCTATATTGTTTATGGACCCCTTTCCAATGGTACAACCACTATTATGTATGAAGGTGCGCCCCGTGCTTCTAATCCTGGTTGCTTCTGGGAAGTAATTGAAAAGTACGGCATAACGATTTTTTATACCGCACCTACAGCCATCCGGTCCTTTATTAAGATGGGTGAACACCATCCGAAAAGACGCAATCTTTCTTCCTTACGTTTACTGGGAAGTGTCGGTGAACCTATTAACCCAGAAGCTTGGATGTGGTATCACAAAATCATTGGTGGTGAACGGTGCCCTATTGTTGATACTTGGTGGCAAACGGAAACTGGTGGTATTATGATTACACCCTTACCTGGTGCAATTCCCACTAAACCAGGTTCAGCCACTTTGCCTTTCCCTGGCATTATTGCAGATATAGTGGATTTAGAAGGTAATTCTGTCCCAGAAAATGAAGGTGGTTATTTAGCAGTTCGTCATCCTTGGCCGGGAATGATGCGTACTGTTTACGGTGATCCTGATCGCTTTCGTCGGACTTATTGGGAACATATTCCCCCCAAAGATGGTAATTATACGTACTTTGCTGGTGATGGTGCAAGAAAGGATGAGGATGGCTATTTCTGGGTGGTGGGGCGTGTGGATGATGTGCTGAATGTCTCTGGACACCGCCTGGGAACCATGGAATTAGAATCTGCGTTGGTGTCTCATCCAGCGGTGGCTGAGGCTGCGGTGGTAGGTAAACCTGATGAGTTGAAGGGTGAGGAAGTTGTGGCTTTTGTGACCTTGGAGGGTACTTATCAAGCCAGTGAGGAGTTGAGTAAGGAACTGAAGAAGCACGTTGTTCAAGAAATTGGTGCTATCGCACGTCCTGCTGAAATCAGGTTTACTGATGCCTTACCGAAAACCCGTTCTGGTAAAATTATGCGCCGGTTATTGCGGAAGTTAGCCGCAGGTCAGGAGGTATCGGAGGATACTTCGACTTTGGAAGACCGCAGTGTTTTGGATAAGTTGCGGGAAGGTGCATAAACAATTCAAGATTCAAAATTCAAATTGTTTTCAATTTGGTTGAAAGCACTATAATCATTTAATTAATGGGGTAAGTGAAATAGCTTACCCTATTGAGTTTCGCGCAAAGACGATAAAGACGCAAAGACACAAAAAACACTTTGCGTCTTTGCGTCTTTGCGTCTTTGCGTTTTTATCTTTTTCTATCTGCAGTGTATTATTATTGTAATAATTGATACTATATTGCTAAAACACCACCACAAGGAATATTTTGTATTATAAAGTAATTTAGGGTTTATTAGGTGAATAATATATGAAACCAAGTGAAGATTGGCTGCAAGCAATAAATGAAAAATTTCTTAGGGAAGATGTACTACCTAAAGCAAGACTAATCCTGGCTATTTTAGAATGTTCCAAGCAATTTAACTGTTCTTGGATATGCCCATTAGATATTGATAAGACAGTTGAAAACTGGTCTTATAGAAATACTAAACCTGGTTCTCATCAGATTGGCTCACTCTATAAAGGAGCATTCTACTTTGATTCATGTTCTTGGCAAGTTGAGATTCCTATTGGATTTGGCCTGTATCGTATAAATGCGTTTCATTCTTTGACATCAATTCCAGATAATTTTTAGCTTGAAATTAAAGCCAAACATGAAATTTTCTGGGAATTTATTTTGCTCTGGTTAAACTGTGTAGACTATGCTTATAGGTACGACGATATCTTACAATTAAATACCTTCAATCAGTTAGCTACGAGTTTTATAAAAAGCGCCCATAAAGAGTTACAAGCTACAGTATCTCTTTTGTTGGAAGAACGTCCTCAAGTAAAAGCCATTGAGACTTCTATAATGGCAGTAGAAATGTACTTGGAAGGGGAGGATCCTAATTTGGCAAGAAGATGAAAGAAAGGAGAAATAATTCGCGATGATGCCTCGCGAATTAAGAGGGGACTATACGAATGCTGTCCATAACTGAGAAAATTATAGGAATAAGAGAGTATGGTTTAAAATAATGACAGCAGAAGATAAAAACTTTTAGAAGCTCACATCAAAGAGATAGCCAAAATCCTTATATAAAAATACCCCACCCGAAAAAATCGAAACATATGAGGGCATCGAAACATCTGTGCACGACCAGGTTTTAGAACATGTCAGTCCGAAAAGCGCCTTTTTTTTATCGGAGAAAAGACTGTCACAACAAAGGTAAAGCACGGACAATAAGGAGTTGTATTAGTAATATTAAAGTCACTAAGGATAGTGGATTAAATAACCTGTAACTCTGGTTAAGGGGTGTAATTCCAT
>CAKZGI010000449.1 GCA_936914905.1 uncultured Trichormus sp.
AAAGCCTCATTGCTCAACCTTATACAATCAGCGATCGCTGCCTTCATCTGTCTTAGTGGTTATGTACTATATTTATATGCTTTTTCCCTGTGCCACAATCGAAACCACAGAACTTTGTTCCCAACTCCTAGAAGCTAATCCCAATCTACCCGTCAAACTAATTCAGTACGTCAAAAACACCCAAGAAATTGTGATGATTGACGAGCTGAAGACTGATTTACCTGTTATTGATCAGTATTTATATCAGTGAAAACCAAAAAGTGTGCTGTGCTTGCCAATTCTCAATCAAGGAAATTTAATTGGGATTTTGTATTTAAAAAATGCCTCAACTAGTAGGGGTTTTAGCGATCGCATTCCGCTCCTTAACTTCCTTTGTACCCAAGCGGCCATTTCTTTGGAAAATGCCAGACTCCAAGCCCAAGAAAGGGAAAAATCCTACTATCTCGAAGAATCTCAAAAAAAATTGCAATTAATTATTCAACAAACACCTATACCTATCATAGAGTGGAATACTGAGCTTGAATTTCAGGTTTGGAATCCAGCCGCCGAGAAAATGTTTGGCTATCCAGCAGCAGAAATTTTAGGTAAAGATTTCCGTTGCATTATTCCTGAATAGTATCATGCCTATGTAGCTGATTTAACCAAGGCGATTTTAGCTGAACGTGGAGGTTATCACTCCATTAGTTAAAACTTGACTAAGGATGGACAGCGGATTATTTGCGAGTGGTTAAATGCCCCCATGTTGAACTTAAATGGTGAAGTTTGCGGTGGAGTTTCGATGGTTTTAGATATTAGCGATCGCCAACGGGGAGAACCAGCAATTCAGACAAAATCCCAGGAACTAGAAACGGCTTTACAAGAACTAAAACAAGCGCAACTACAAATATTGCAGAATGAAAAAATGGCATCCCTGGGTAACTTAGTTAGAGATGTTACCCATGAAGTCAATAACCCCATCGGTTTTCTCAACGGCAGTATCAAAAACGCCAAAGAATACATCCACGATTTAATGGGACATATAGAACTTTATCAACAACACTATCCCCAAGCAGTTTCAGCGATTTAAGAGAACTCAGAAGATATAGATTTGGCATTTTTGATGGCATATTTACCCAAATTACTCGATGCGATGATAGGCGCAAATAACCGCATCCAATCTATTAGTAACAGTCTGCGTACCTTCTCCCGTGCTGACACCGACTACAAAGTAACTGCTAATCTGCACGAAGGTCTGGATAGTACCCTGTTGATTTTAAAATACCGCCTCAAAGCTAAGGAACACCGTCCTGCCATCGGTAATATTCCGCCCATTAAATGCTTCCCTGGACACTTAAATCAAGTGTTTATGAATATCTTGGCGAATGCCATTGATATGTTTGATGAGATGGCACAAACTTCTACCTTTGCTGAACTCCAAGCTCATCCTCAACAAATTACAATTAGTACAGAGGCGATTGCTAACCAAGTTTATATCAAGATTAGAGATAACGGTAAAGGTATAAGTACAGAAGTCCAAGGAAAAATATTTGACAATTTATTTACTACTAAAGGAGTAGGTAAAGGTACAGGATTAGGACTAGCGATCGCACGTCAAATTGTGGAAGAAAGACACGGTGGCACAATTGAGGTGAATTCCAGACTGGAAAAGGGTACAGAATTCGTAATTTCCATTCCTATCAAGGCTTAGTTTTTTAACTCCTTCCCCCTACACTCCACACTCTAACCATTGTCAACAAGGAGCAATTCTTACCATTGAGATTTGATAGATAAGTTCCCATAAAAATGTAACAATAAGAATCGTTAATTTTTTTTCAGTCCTCACTATGAAAGCAACTTGGAACGGTGCTATTTTAGCCCAAAGCAACAAAACCGTAGTCGTAGAAGGAAATCATTACTTTCCTGCTGACACCATTAACAAACAATATTTTAGAGACAGTGATACTCACACCACTTGTTTTTGGAAAGGAGTTGCTAGTTACTACAACATAGAAGTAGATGGACAACTCAATCAAGATGCAGCTTGGTACTATCCCAGCACCAAAGAGAAAGCCAAAAATATAGAAGGTTATATCGGCTTCTGGAAAGGCGTGAAAGTCGAAGCTTAGTAGTATACTATAAACGGGTGAAACTTGGACTTATGTCATACTGATAGCGCAGCGTGGCGTAAGCCATGGGTAACCTAGTGCAGCCTATCCCTGCAGGACACTGTGTGAACGTGGAGCGTGCCGTAGGCTATAGTATCTCGGAGATTCTTCACTATCTCTTTCACAGACGCTCCGCGAATATTTAGAATGACACTTTTAAACCGTTTTTAGTATCAATACATTCACGAGAAGAACACACTCAAAAAGAAGAGGTAAAGCAGTATAAAAGTACCTTTATAGATGCTTCAAAATTTACACCACGTGCTACTCCAGTAGTGACACCACAAGTTCAGATGAAGCTGAACCAGACTGAATGGAGGGGTATGTATAGGCAGCCAATCCCATCAAATCCTGTTGCTGTCCAGCCCAAAGCCAACACAGATTTATCCCCAGCCCAAAATACGATTTATCCCCAGCCCAAAATACAATCTTGGAGCCATTGGAGAAAACCTAGGAAGTAGGGAATGAGACGGTTGAAATCGAGCATCTAAGTGAATTGGGAGATAATGGTGATCAGGATTCCAACTCAGCAAATGAGGGAACTGTTCAACGTGCTTGCTCAGAATGTGAAGCCGAACAACAAGAGAAAAAAGACACAGGAATCATTCAGGCTAAAGAAGAACAAGCTGGTTCCGATAAAAACGTATTTAAGCAGTTACTGTTAAATACACAAACTCATAACCTTCAAGCTAGGACTATTGAAGAGCAAAATTCAAAAGCTTCATTTTATATCCTACTACAATCAGATGCAATTATGATTTGCAATTACAGCAGTTGTAGTTCTAGACATAGTGTATGAGGACAATTCTTCCTAAAATTATTTTTTTAATATACGACCTACAACTACAACTGCTGAATTAGAAACTGATAAAGCAACTAAAACTACTGAACTAGAAGTTAATAAGAGAACTCCACAAAAAAGATGATCCAATAGCTATGCTTATTTAGCAAAAATTTCCACAAACCATTTTTTGAGATTGGGTAGGTGATGAATCTGTGTTTCAATTTCTGCCATAGCTGAGGTTGTAAGTTTAACTCCTGTAGAATAAACTTTTTCTACCAATGTAACAACCGGATTTTTACCCTTAAAGGCGAAATTCAGTACACTCTTAACAGAGTCACGTCAACTGCCATTCCAATACTGTTATAACCAACCGAAACAACATTCTATCGGGTTGTATTTACTTAGACCCCGATTTCTTTAATAACTCGGGAATTGGATTCTAACAGTAATCCCAACCTACACACTAAATTAAGGCAACCAAAAGTTAGGTAAAATTGATTTACCTACATCACGGATAGACTGATTCATGTTTCTGGCTATTTGTATATGGGATTCATCTTTTCCTACAGGTAAAATTTCTGCTTTCTTACCACTCTGTAAATAAGAAACTACTAAATTAGCTGTTCCTAAACCTTTGACATAGGCTTTCTCCTGTGACTATGAAACGTGACAATTAATAATCTAATCTCCACTCATAAACACATTCTTTCAACTCGTTTTTGCTGGCAACATATAACGATAACCACCAGTAACTATAACTACTAGGTGAAAAGTGAGTTACTGCATTTGCTAACCGAATTATACTACTATCTATTATTTTTGCTTGTTTAAATTCTGGGATACAACTTACTAAATAACCTTGAACTATTTTGACAATCTCTTGATCATTAAGATTAAGAAATTGATTAGCATGATAAAAATCAACTTCCACTACCGTTTCTGTTTTATCTTTGAATTCATCATGTAAAGCATTGAAATCAAAAAATGTCCATCCTGTTGGATTATAAAAACCAAAGCAAGCATTAGAAGGACGAGGAATATCAATTTTTATGTCCAACCACAGCCGATTTGCTAAAACATCAATTGCACCTAAATTATTTAAATTACGGAATTCTTCATAACTTTGTAAACTAGGAATACTAGCGACAATTTTCCTCATGCCTGTGATACCAACCGAAAAAATAACGGCATTAGCATCAAATATTTAACCACCGCAAACTACACTTTTAATCACTTTTAATTTGGAGATTATAATCAATAATTACATCAGTAACTCTGTGTTTAGATAAAACTTTTGCGCCTAAACTTCCTATCTGCTTCACCCAAGGACGGAAGATTTTTTCTCCCACCGTTCCCCGACACCACACTACATCAAAATCAGGTTGATGAGCGAGAATAAAATAATATAACTTTCCTAAAGTAGCGGCGGCTGAACATTTTTCACCAGGGGCGAATAAGCCCACTAATAACATTGCTTCCAATACTTCTTTATAAAGTCCTGTAGAAACACCAAAAGTTTTAAATAATTCACGGGCTGTTATAGAATCATAACGTCACCAAGCCTCATCAGAATTATCAAAATCAATTAAGCTATAAAGTAATGGTAAGGCGCTGAGTCTGTCAATAAGTAGTAAACGTTGAAATTGAGTGTAAAAAAAGTTCCTAATAGTGTTGGCAATCTTGCTAAATCTTGAAGGATTGGTGATTCGACTTCTAAACCTGCGGGGGAATATTGAGCAGAACAAGTCCAAGTTGTAAAGGGATTAATTTCTAATTCATTGATTAGGCAAAAAATATTTCTGTAAGGATACCAAAAGCCATGGATAACTGCTTCTACAGATTTTCCTCCGGCGGTTTACCAACCTGCGACTAATCCACCAGGATAGGGGCGTGCTTCTAATAGTGTGACACTATAACCTTGTTTGGCTAAATGGTAAGTAGCCCCTAAACCAGCCCAACCAGCACCAACAAGAACAACCCGTTTTTGTTGTGAGTTTGCTGACATTTTTCCCCCCATTATTTCCGTCTTTCAACTGATTTATCTGAATTTGCCTTCTAAATTACCTTAAATTAAGCTGTCATGCTGTTAATTTGCAATCCAAAAAAATTCCTCCTCGAACCGCAAGGTATCGAGGGGGAAAATTGCAAAAAGGTCAGAGGAACTCTTAATATTTCATGCAAATTTACCAGCGGTTGAGGCTATGAGGAATGCAGCATAGGTGAGGACATAACCAACTGTGAAGTGAACTAAACCCACTAACCAACCTTGGACGATGGACATAGCTACTGGTTTATCTTTCCAGTAAACTAAGTTTGCTAAGGGGGTACGTTCGTGTGCCCACACCAGAGTTTCAATCAACTCTTGCCAATAGCCACGCCAGCTAATCAGGAACATGAAAGCTGTTGCCCAAACTAGGTGTCCAAACAGGAACATCCATGCCCAGACAGAGAGGTTACTTGTACCGAAGGGGTTATAACCATTGATTAATTGTGCTGAGTTAGCCCAGAGATAATCACGAAACCAACCCATTAAATATGTTGAGTTTTCATTGAACTGGGCAACGTTACCTTGCCAAATGCCTAAATGCTTCCAGTGCCAGTAGAATGTTACCCAACCCAGGAGGTTTAACATCCAGAAAAAGGCGAGGAAAAAGGTCTGTTGCCAAGAAGAACTTTGACAACTACCACCTCTACCAGGACCATCACAAGGGAAGTTGAAACCGAAGTCTTTCTTGTCGGGAAACAACTTGGTTCCACGGGCATCTAATGCACCTTTAACACATATTAGTGTAGTGGTGTGCAAACCGAGTGCGATCGCATGATGAACCAAAAAATCTCCAGGTCCAATGGTCAAAAACAGCGAGTTAGTACCAGAATTAATCGCATCTAACCAACCAGGAAGCCAAACATTGGCGTGGTTTGGCCAAGCTGTAAAGGCAATACTGTTGGGGTTAGACAACAAAGCATCCATGCCATATAGTAATTTACCGTGAGCAGCTTGGATAAATTGAGCAAATACCGGCTCAATCAAAATTTGCTTTTCTGGCGTACCAAAGGCAACTAGAACGTCATTGTGAACGTATAACCCTAGTGTATGGAATCCCAAAAATAAAGACACCCAACTTAGGTGAGAGATGATCGCTTCTTTGTGCTGAAGTACCCTATCCAGCACATTATCTTTATTTTGTTCTGGGTCATAGTCCCGCACCCAGAAAATCCCCGCATGGGCAAATGCACCTATCATCAAGAAGCCAGCAATATACTGATGGTGAGTATATAACGCCGCTTGGGTGGTGTAGTCCTTCGCCATAAAAGCATAAGGCGGCAGCGAATACATATGCTGTGCTACCAAAGAAGTGATAGTTCCCAAAGCTGCTAGATGAATACTCAACTGGAAGTGGAGAGAATTGTTATAGGTGTCGTACAGTCCTTGGTGGGGGAGGTTAAACTGACCTTCAGTGTGGATACCAAAGAAACTTCTCGCATTGAGCATTTCTTTGATACTATGACCAATCCCGAAGTTAGTACGGTACATATGACCGGCGATAATGAAAATAACAGCGATCGCTAAATGGTGATGAGCTATATCCGTCAGCCATAGTGAGTCTGTTTCTGGATGGAAGCCACCCAAAAAAGTCAAAATTGCCGTCCCAGAACCCTGGGAAGTACCAAAAATATGCCCTGCTGTATCTGGATTTTGGGCATAGACACCCCAGTTACCCGTCCAGAAAGGAGTCAACCCAGCCGGGTGAGGTAAGGTAGTCAGAAAGTTATCCCAACCAACATGAATACCACGAGATGCGGGAATAGCAACGTGAATCAAGTGGCCAGTCCAAGCCAAAGCACTGACACCAAACAAGCCAGCTAAATGGTGATTCAGGCGAGGTTCAGCACTTTTAAACCAAGTCAAACTAGGACGAAACTTAGGTTGCAGATGTAACCAACCAGCAAACAAAAACAGTGCTGCTAACAACAACAACCCCAGAGAACCAATATACAATTCTTGGTTTGTTCGCATCCCAATAGTGTACCACCAATGGTAGACACCAGAATAAGCAATGTTAACGGGGTAGTTTGCACCACCTTGACTAAAAGCTTCTATGGCAGGTTTACCGAAATGAGGGTCCCAAATCGCATGGGCAATAGGGCGAATATGCAGCGGATCTCTAATCCACTGTTCAAAATTACCCTGCCAAGCAACGTGAAATAAAAGACTAGAAGCCCAGAGAAAAATGATTGCCACATGACCAAAATGGGTGGCAAAAATCTTTTGGTAAAGATTCTCTTCAGTTATGTCATCATGGACTTCAAAATCATTACCTTGAGCGATCCCATACCAGATCCGCCGCGTCGTTGGATCTTGTACCAGATCCTGGCTAAACTTTGGATATCTTTTTGCCATGTATTGTCATCACATCCTTTAAAAACGCTTTCTGTTTATAGGAGTAATTAAGAAATTAACTAGTCATACTTCCATCACACCTTGGGAGGAAATTAAAATAATTGGTGATTGGTGATTGGTGATTTTCTCCTCTGCTTCCCAATGTCCTATTACGTATTCCCTGCTATATTTAATTTACCTGTAATCTTCTTTAAATCCCTATGGGTTGATAATTCCGTAATAAATCGCAGATATAAATATAATTATCAAGCTCATGAGGATAAAACCATTGCGTACTAAGGGAAATGGCATTTTTTTATCAGTGATAAGAGTATTTCCTTTTTTCTGAAGCATAGCCTCATTTTTTATCGATTCATACTGCCATAGTTCCAACCTTTACTAATTACTACATCTTTCTGAAGGACGACTTAATTTAAAAATTATTGCCTTGAAAAGATTCACCACAGACAAATATCGATTCTGTTAGTTGACAGAGTGTAAAACTAACAGCAGCTATTACCGTGTAGATTAGTAGTATTTTTAGTAAAAATTAGGTTATTCATGTTTAAATTTCTTCAACACATTGGTGATTACCTCCAAAATAGTGTGCAAGCCAGTCAATACATTATTGGACAAGGGCTATCGGTGACTTTTGACCACATGAACCGTCGTCCCATAACTGTTCAATATCCTTTTCAATATCCTTACGAAAACTCATTCCTTCATAACGCTTCCTAGGCAGAATTCATTTTGAATTTGATAAATGTATTTCTGGTGAAGTATGTGTTCGCGTTTGTCCCATTAACCTGCCGGTAGTAGATTGGGAACTTGACCAAGAAACTAAGAAGAAAAAACTCAATCATTACAGCATTGATTTTGGTGTTTGTATTTTCTACGGTAACTGTGTAGAATTCTGCCCAACTAACAGCATTTCATTTACTGAAGAATATGACCTTTGTACTTATGACCGCCACGAGTTGAATCATGATAGCATCCCAAATGTGTAGGTTTATTGTCATGTTGTAGCTTGCTTACCGTAGGGTATGAAGGGCAGCGCAATGAAGCATCTTGGAGGTTCTAAAGCCTACAGCACACCTCGCGTTTTCGAGAATAGTTTCGTTATTATTAATAATCCAAAGGTCTAATCTAGTTCGTAAATTTCTATCAGCATTATCTACATCGCTACTATCAATTAATTGTAAAAATCAACGTTTCGCATCAATACTATACTATAAGTTACACTTTTGTTAGCACGATATTCTTTACCACCAGCAACCCGCACACCAACTGCTTGACCATTATCAACTAAAACTTTTTCTACCTTTTGGTCAGTAAGAATCACACCACCTGCACTTTTTACTAACTTCACCAAAGTATCAATTAGCGCACAACTCCCACCTTTGTTTCTAGCCATACCAGGATGATGACGTAAGACCATCATCATTGCCCCAAAGGACATAGCTTTTTGTGATGGTGGTGAACTTAATTTTGTAGAAAGTCTTGCTAAAGGTGCTTTGAGAAATTCTGAATCAAAATATTCGTTGATATTATCTATAGGACTGCTAAGAAAGGTACGAATTAAATCTAAGGTAGTGTTTGTACCACCCACAAGGCAAAACATATCTTGTAAATTCTGGAGATTGTAATTACCAGCAATGTCTACATTGATTTGGGAGGAGCATTAAAAAAGGTTATGGCAGATGTGATAAACCGTTGCTAAAAGTCAACATATTCAGCATATTTTTGGGTATCATGCTGACTGTAACGGGCAATTTACGCACAAGTTTTTTCTACACATCTATGAGCTAAGAAATATTTACCATCAGGATGAGGACAAAAGACTACTGGATCACAAACCAGATATTCTAAACCGTATTTTTGCAGTTCTAATTCTTGAATAACTGAACCCAGAAAAATAAATAAGTGATTTACTGCACAAGGATTAAATTTAAAACTAGGTGCTTTTTGGGGTATGAGTTATTCTGTTGTGCAACCACCACTGGGAATGGATCTCCCTTCCAATAGCAAAACACTGTACCCTGCTTGCAATAAATAACCAGCACAAACTAAGCCCGTTATATCCAGCACCGATAATGACAACATCATACGCTTCCATAACTGCAATTTTGGCAATATACTCTATTGCCCGATGTGTAAGGATTGAGGTGGTGGGGTATTGACAAGTGTGATAGGTGAGGCAGAATA
>CAKZGI010000450.1 GCA_936914905.1 uncultured Trichormus sp.
AATGTTGAAAGTGTCTACCAAATCCTTTCCCTTCCTTGTGCTTATCTCAATGGTTGACTTGCTATTTGAGTCTTTCTGCCGAAACTCGATGCTCCCAAAATTTCTGCCTCCTGCCCCCTGCCTTATAAGTATAAAGACATGAAAAAACAAAAGTATGCAACAAAATGTAAATGCGTGCCGTAGGCTCTAGTATCTCGGAGATTCTTCACTATCTCTTTCAGAGACGCTCCGCGAACTTTCAGAATGACACTTTTAAACCGTTTTTAGTATAACTTTCCTCTCGTGCTGATAAAGGAAATGTTTCTCCAGCTAAGTAAGCGGGAAAATGCTTTTGAAAATACAACCAAGAAGTCATGTCTTCCCCATCCACAAAGGCTTTTGGTGCTTGCTTATACAAAGGCAGACGGTTATTAATTTCTGCTTGTAGAAGTGGAGGTAATTCTGTAAAACCACCAACTTTGCTACCTGTGCCGCTGTAAATCAGATAACCAGGTCGTTGCCCCATTTTCATCCAAGGCAACCATTGACCAATTCTGTCCCAACTTAGTTTGAGTTGAGTTACAGAAGCTAATTCTGAATTTACTAAATCGGCACTGGAAACGGTAATTTTAAATAATTCTGCAGCTTGATAATTGGCAGATGGGCAATATTCTGCAAATTGGGGATCGTCTGCCAAAGGATTGGGATAATTGGGAAACATATCAAAAACAAAGGTTGTATTTTCACCTTCCACTTCTACGGGAAGTTTGCCTTTAAATTTGCCTTGTACGGGACTATTGGCAACGTGCATGACTGGCACTGTTTCACCTGTCCATGGATTTTCCCATTTTCTGAAGATTTCGTCTGTTTCTGGGTTGAGGTAATAAGTTAGTTCTCTGGAAGTAAAATCCCAACGGCCTTCAGCGGTGAGAATACAACGACTTACACTCATTCCGAGAATTTTAAATAAAAGTTGTCCCTTTTCACCAGGGACAAAGCTATAAATCCTACCTGTCCAAACTAAAAAAGTAGATTCGTTAGCGTCTAGGGAAGATCGAGTTTTTACCCATTGTTGGGCATCAATTTCTTGGATATGGGCTACCATTTGCTGTTTCCTGATTGTTTATCAAATTTAGTTTTTTGCCACCAATGTCCAAAAGTAGCCATCCGGGGCAATGAAGGAAAAACTCATTTCTACAAATTCATTATTTACAATAATAGTAACTTGTTGTGCATTACTAGCCCGGATTCGGTCAAAATAAGTTTTTATGCCCTGGACTCGGTAGGTGTAAAGGCACATTTCTAAACTTCCTGGTTGGGCTGATATAAAGTGCGATTGTAATTTGATATTCTTTGGAAAGCTTACTATATAAAGTCTGCCGCTACGTGCTTCCATGAAGTGAGTTGGACAGGAACGAGGATCATCAAAAGCGGTGACTATAAATTTTTCTCCTGGTTGAAGATCAAAAAAATCTCTGGCTGCATCAGAAGATTCATAGCTGGTTTCTACATTATTATCCCGGACGCGCAATAAACCTAAAATTTGTTCATAAAATTGAAGGGTTTGTTTGCTGTCGTCTTGAACTACTAAGCCCAAGTGGCTAAACTGACTGGTGTTTAATGGTGTATGATGATTGATTTTGCCGTAATGGGGCATCGTATAACTAAAGCGTTGAAATAATACTTGTCGAGTTAAGGGTTGCAGTAGCATGATTTCTCGCACACCAATGGCAGAATCTAGAAATGGTTGGCTTTTTTGTTGTTTGTTATAAATTACTTCCCAATAAGAGTGGGTGTATTTGTTTGATTGTTATACCCATGGCTTTGGCATTTCCGCCATGAATTAAAATTCCTAACACATCTGTGGTTAAGGCGGTAGCCCAACAATTTCCTTGAATTTTCATGGAACTGATGCCTAAACTGCTATTTGTGGGTTGTTTGCCAAGTCATTAGTCGAATTAAACCATGGTCTGCTTCTTCGTGGTAAAGACGGATGGCTTTTAAGGAGGAGTTGACTCCATATAATTGGTAAGCTATCTCGGTGTTTAATTCTCCTATTTGTCCTATACGATAGCCAAATTGTTGCCAACATTGAATTGCTAAAATTGGCTGTGTAACTCCAATACACACTTAATAGATGCCTTCGATGGCTGTTGTTGTTCCTTAATTCATGACAAAGTTGTTGTTCCTTAATTCATGACAAAATCGTTTTGGAATAGTGTTTCAGGTATAATTAACGGCAAATGCACGCAGATAAACACAGATGGGTGAGTGAGTTTTATGATTGTATAGCAATTGCCTAACTGGTTAGGATATCAGCTGTACTTCTTATGGAAGTCGTAGGGATTAATACAACTAAGGCACAAATAGATTTGTAATTCTGTCACCTGTCACCTGTCACCTGTCCACCTACCAAACTGTGTGAGCTATGCTAAATCATGAGCGATTGCTAACTACCTATGATACTGCCCTGTTAAATAAAATAGCCTCTCAGGTTTGCCAAGTAATTATTACTATTCACCGACAGCAGCCAGAATTATTGCTGGAAAAGTATAGAAAAGTTCAGTGGGAAAATGATTCTAATAAATCTGCTTTGATTGCTAAGTTTACAGAATTAGTTAGCCAAGGTCAAAGCTGGGATGAATTGCTCAAAAAACTCCAATTATCCCTGAAAGCTTTACTAATTCCCGCTGCTTTAGATTTACCAATTTTATCGGAGTTAGTCGCCAATATTCGCCAACAAAATCCTTTGATTTCCGAATTTAATGGTTCATTAATTCCTAATACTATTACGTCTTTATTGCCAGTAGGTATTGCAGTTTTACTTTTGGATGCCGAAAATCTACAAATTAGTACCCATACTGAAAAGTTCTTAGCAAATGTTTGTAATTGTCCTCTGCAAGTAAAAATTGCTTTTGCTAATTGGAGTAATCGGGGTAAGTTAGATATAGAATTGCATGAACGTGGTTATGATTTGATTCATGTTCCCGCTGGTAGGGATAATGCTGATGGCAAAATGATCGCTTTTGGTTCTTCTATTCATGAACTTTACCCCCATGCTAAGGAAGTTTTGGTTTGCTCGTCGGATAAGGTAATGACTAATTTATGCAATAATTTACAACAACATGGATTAATTGTATATCAAGTTAGTCAACATAGCGAAAATATTAATCTTTTTAACAATTCTACTGGTGAAACTACTATTTATAGTATTAAACCTTTAGTAGAAATTCCCTCTATTGAACAATTTATCTTGCAAGTCAAGGGTTTAATCAAAGAGGAGCAGAAACTGACGGCTAGTGCTTGGGTTAAACTATCTCATCTTTCTAGGGTATACCAAGTTGAATATCAGTTACATCTTAGTCATATCGTCTCTAAATATTCACCTGGTAAAAATGCTAAGGATATACTTGCTAAGTATCCAGCAGATTTAGTAATTCATCAAATTGATGATAGTTCAGAATTGTATGTAACGGTGTTTGATTATAATTTAAATCCTGCCAAGAATAATACTGAGAAGTTTAAAACTGTCGAAAATATTCCATCAAATTCTTTATCTGTTATTAATTCTAAATTAGATTTAGAACTCGCTCTCAAAAGGATTCTAGAAGATTTAATGGAAGAATATACTCAGGTTGATTTTGACATTAATATTTTGGCTATTCAATTTAAGCAAAGATATGGTAAACCCATTACTCAAAAAATAAAGGAATTAAAAATAAACGGTAGTTATATTCAATTTTTACAGTCTTGTAGTTTTTTCCAACTCAAACAAAAAGATAACAAATGGGAAATAAGTGAATTAAATTTAACTAATACTACATCTAACTTAATATCTGATATTAATTCTCCAGCAGCTTTGGAGGATGCTATCAGAAATATTCTCACATTAGTAACTAATGAATCAGGGAATGGGTATATTGATATTAGTATTTTAGGAACTAAGTTCCATCAGCAATATGGTAAATCCATAACTGATCAAATCAAAGCATTAAAGATTGGTGGTAATTATATGAAGTTTTTACAGTCTTGCAGTTCTTTTCAACTGAAACAAACGGGTAAAAAATGGGAAGTCGCTATACACTAGACCTGAACACTGGATTACCCCATCAATCCGGGTATATTGTATATACTTAATAATAGTGTGTAAAGAAATGTAAAGATAGTGATCCAGGATAAAGTTATTATCATTGTTGGTGCTACTGGTGGTATAGGGACAGCCTTAAACCGTCAACTTGCACCCACAGGGGTAAAACTAGTACTAGCTGCTAGAAATAAAGTAAATTTAGCAACATTGGCAGAGGAGTTATCGGGGGAAGTGTTGACAGTCCCTACTGATATTACTCAATCAGACCAGGTAAATGCATTGATACAAGCAACTTTGACGCGGTTTGGTCAAATTGATGTGTTGGTGAATGCCGTTGGTATCGGTATCCTGAAGCCATACAACAGTATAGAACCGGGGGAATTAGAGAAAATGCTGGATTTGAATTTAAAAGGCTGTTTCTATACTACTCAGGCAGCAGCACAAGAGATGCAAAAACGTAAGTCTGGTCATATGCTATTTCCTATGCTTTATCTGCTGAACCTCAGGCTCTACCAATGGAAATTAATCTTCAACCTGATAGCCATTTGTTTTTCTAGTTATAGCTGTAATGTGGAAAATCAAAGATTAACGTAGATGATAAATACTGTATCCCTTACGGGAAAGTTAACCATAAATCCTTAAATACTGGAAATCGTGATTCAGAAATTATGCTTCAAATTGATCACGTTCACTTCTATGTAGAAGATGCCCAAAAGTGGCGAGATTGGTTTGTCAATTATCTGGGTTTTCAAACAGTAGTGAGTGCGATTTTCCCTACTGCTATAAATCAAGAAAAATCGTTTCATACTCATACAGAAGCTGTGAAAAATGGAAATGTCTATTTTTTGCTGTCTTCTCCTTTGTTACCCACAAGTCCAGTGACTGAGTTCTTACGTCATCATCCTCCTGGTGTGGCAGATGTAGCTTTTACTGTGGCAGATTTGCCAGCGGTGATGGCAAGAGTTGCTGCTAATGGTGCTAAGATTCTGCAATTTATTAAGGATGCTGGATCTTACAAATACGCAAAAATCGCGGCTTGGGGTGGGTTGACTCATACATTAATTGAAAGAAACTTAATCAAAGGAGAGGAGGGGCAGACAAATCACTTCGAAATTCAAAATTCAAAATTCAAAATTAAAGAACTCTTACCTTCTACTTCTAATCACCTATCAAACCATATTTTTACAGATATAGATCATGTGGTTTTAAATGTGGGAGTTGGTAATTTAGAGACGGCTGTGAGTTGGTACCAAAAAGTCCTAGATTTGCAACCCCAACAAAGTTTTACAATTCAAACTGAACGCTCGGCTTTGCATAGTCAGGTGATGATCTCTGCTAATGGTAAGGTACAATTACCAATCAATGAACCGGGTTCTCCTAATTCCCAAATTCAGGAATTTTTGCAGGTGAATAGGGGGGCAGGAATTCAACATATTGCTTTACGGACACCTCGTTTAATTAGTGCGATCGCTCTTTTTCGGGCTGCGGGTCTATCGTTCCTCTCTGTTCCTGAAAGCTATTACACAAAATTAAGACAGCGCTTAGAGTTTCCTTTATCATCCCCAGAATTACAAGCGATCGCACAACAAGAAATATTGGTTGATTGTCAAAAAGATTCTCCTTTAGGGGCTTTACTATTGCAAATTTTCACTCAGCCAATTTTTGAAGAACCGACTTTTTTCTTTGAGTTTATTGAACGCCGTTCCCAAGCCTCTGGTTTTGGTGAGGGTAATTTTCGAGCTTTATTTGAAGCGATTGAAAGCGAACAAGTTAAACGCGGATTTGTCAGGGAAGAGGTGATTGGTCATGGGTGATTGGTGAAAGAAGGTAAATCCTTATCTCCACATCTCCCTCATCTCCCCAATCCTCCCTAAACCCTATTCCTGAGATAATGGACAAAAATTTAACCTGAACAAGTGATGCTGAGACTAATTACTGATTTTGATGGACCGATTATGGATGTTTCGGAACGGTACTATCAAGTTTATCAATTGTGTTTGCGGGAAACGCAATATCCTGACCAAGTGGTGACAGAACTTTCTAAAGTAGAATTTTGGCAACTTAAGCGAGCGCACAGTCCCGAAAAAGATATTGCTTTAAAATCTGGTTTAGATGAAGAACAAGCGCAAGAATTTACTAAAATTCGGAAGCGAACAGTGCACACACAGCCTTACTTTCAACATGATACCCTCGTCCCTGGGGCTTTAGATGCGCTGGCTAAACTTCAACAAGCGGGGATTGATTTGGTAGTCATGACCATGCGTAGGGTGCAAGAACTGGACTATGCGGTTAATCAATACAATTTAGGTGAATTTTTCCCTGAAAATCGCCGTTATTGTCTCGGTAACGACTATGTGAAAACCCGTGATATTGAAGATAAACCTCTGTTAATGGCTAGGGCTTTAGCGGAATTACCACCTGCTGTGAATACTTGGATGGTGGGAGATACAGAGGCTGATATTACCGCTGCTAAAAAACATGGTATTAAAATGATAGCGGTGGAAAGTGGTATTCGGGATCGCATTCAATTAGAACTCTACCAACCTGACTTAATTATTAAGGATTTGATAACCACCGTAGATATGATTCTCTCTGAAGAAACAAGAGTGTAGGAGCAGAGGCGCAGGGGAGAAATAATGACCTCTAGCCTTTTGCCTTCTGTCACCCTGTCACCTCTTCCCTGACAAATCCGTGTTTAACTTGTTCGCTTTCAATCCACCCACAGTTGAGCAAAACGTTCAGCGGTCCATCCAAAAATATCTGACACCTGCCCATCACCAATTTCTAATACCCGTTTAGTACCATCCCTATGAGCTATTACATCCACAGAGAAAAAGTGGCTTCCAATCCGCTTGGCACATTCAGAAACAATCTCTGGAATTTCTTCATCTGGTAAAGCGGCAAAAAGTTTACCAGATAACACAAAGTAACGCTTCTCGGTTTCAGGCACAAAATCTTCAATCCGCCGCACACAAATACCTCCCTCAATAGTGCCTCGAAACATTACGAATAGCAGCACGAATACCCAAGTCATCCACAGGTAAAACATCCCAGGGATGTAACGTGAATTTTACTAACATTTGTACCGTCCAACGTCCAATACCCTTAACTGTAGTTAAACACTTAATCATAGATTCATCATCTATTGTTTGCAGGTCATCTAAGCTAGGTAATTCCTCAAACGGTTGTGCTAAATATTTTAAATATTAAATAGGAAATCCTAAGATAGGAAATGCCCACGGAACGCACAACATCATCTGGGGTATTGAGGATATCACTCAATGTAAATGAATCAGTGTTTTTTTGTAAAAATCTGTGGTTAATAGCTGCTGCCGCTTTGCCTGAGAGTTTTTGATAAATAATGGCACGACACAGATAATCTAATAAATCTCCTGTTTTTTCCACCTGATTTAGTCTACATTCTCCTACTTGCTCTATCAACCGAGCTAAAATAAAATCTTGTTTAAGTAAATCAATAGCAACTGAGTAATTCATTTATATATATATAAGTTATATTTTCATTTCTACCAGTATAACAGTCCCAAAAACTTCACCTGCTTCAATTATCTCCACTACTTTGCTATTAACTTATATAATCTTGTCAGACATAATTAAAGTTATTGCGACTGCAACGGTACATACCCTAACAGATATAGCCATTCTAAATTGTTCATGAATAACGAGATATATGACATATTTAAAAAGTTGGGTATCTGAGCCATTAATATCAAAATTACTCAGATATTTCTAGACAAAAATATATTGATTATGTCCATTTGATTGATATCAAACCCTTGATCTATTGATTTCTTATGAAAAAATCATAAATAGGATTAATTGAAATCCAATCAACTCTTACTTCTGAGTTTCAGAAATTTCCAAATAGATATAAAGGAGGAATTCTCATGGCTAATATCACACTTTCTAACCTACTTCCTACTGGTTATGAACTATTTAATGACTCTACCAGCTTTTTGAATGAATTAGGTAATCAGGAAATACAAACTGTTGTGGGAGGAGGTCATTCTTGTCATTCTGATCACTACCATCACAATCACCATAAACACCACTTACATAGAGGTTACTCCCACCAGTCCTATGATGGTAGCTGGTGGTAAATAACTAATCATCATCACTTCCTGTTAATTAAGGATGAGAGATGGGCATAATTAAGATCTATTAAATTTTATGGGAGAGTAATTAACAGTACTCCCCCATTTGTTTATATAAGTTGAATCGGGATTAATTCTTGAAAATTCTGCGAGACTAGCAGCTATTCTGTTTATCTATTCAATTTCCAGGGATAAACAAATTGTAAACAATTTAACCGCCAGATCATAGCCGCTAAATTGGTCACTAAACAAGTGATTGCTAAACCCAGCAAAATAAAAGTTGGCAGCATCACCACACCAATCATGAACCAAGTATAAACGTGCAGCACCATCACAAAAGCAAACATACTAGCAAATCCAGCCGCTTGCCATACTTGAATTGTCGGGCGGTTTATAACTGTGAGGATAATTGTCAAGGATGTGGCAAGAATATTTGCTGGTATGAGAAAGGCACAAATACCTGAACAGTTGGCGCGTGATATTTCAGCTAAAGTGTTGAAATCAATCATTAATTTATGGTAATAAGATTAGCTTATTATTATAATAAGGTTAACATTTATTCATTAAACTATTTTTAGCTTAGCATAATGTGAGTGCTCACGTAAGATATTTTACATTCTTTAAAGAATTAAGCCACCTCAAATTTACTTAAAGATATTTAATATATGGTGGCCGTTGTCCACCATATATTAAATTACCCCATCAAAATCACGGTATCAATAACGTGAATTACACCATTATCAGCATCAATATCTGCTGCTAAAACAGTGGCATTTTTGACTTCAAAACCATCATCACAATTAATTTTAATGGGAGAACCTTCCACAGAAGTCACTGTCCCCAATTTTGCCAAATCAGCCTTAGTCAGTTTTCCCGGCACGACATGATAAGTTAAAATGCGTGCTAACTGGGGAATATTTTGTAATAGAGTGGTGATAGTTCCTGGAGGTAATTTGGCAAAGGCCTCATCAGTCGGTGCAAAGACAGTGAATGGACCAGGACTTTTTAAGGTTTCCACTAAACCAGCAGCTTGGACGGCAGCTACCAAACTTTTAAACGCATTATTACTAACCGCAATATCAACAATATCAGCCATTGATGTCACCTCAAATCAGTCAAAGGTCATAAAGAATAGTAAATCATGTTTAAGTTTTCTAAATTAAAATCTTATCCCCTGAATATTTTGGGGGAAGTAGTTATTCAGGCATCCATGACCAACCAAAAGGATTGAGCGCAGATTTTTCGTAAGAAATAGTCGCCAAACAGGGAA
>CAKZGI010000451.1 GCA_936914905.1 uncultured Trichormus sp.
CTGGTGTATAGATATTATTGGCACTCTTACACCTTATTTAATCCACTTTCCTAAAGAAGAGTATCTACCCAAACAGGGCATAGGAGTAAATTGTATGTCAAATCATAGCTACCGCTATGAAAATGTATAGGACTCCTATATATACAAAGTATATTAGCAGTTATAAAGCATGACTACCGTAATTTGATATTTATCCGGTTGGGGTTATTTGGACTTGTGACAGGGGACGGATGCGACGGTATGAGTTAGGACTAGGGGTATTAATTATCGTTGGTACATATAAGTAATGAAGAATATCGGCAACAAAGGCTCTAGCGAATGAGGATAGACCACATATACATTGAGAATCTAGAGTAATGTTTTTACCATCACGCCAGAGGCTAAGATGTAGGTGACAACCATTACCAGCAGTTTCCGCAAAGATTTTAGGTGAAAAAGATGCAGTTAAATAATGACGATGTGCGAACTGCTTGCAGCAGCGCTTCGCCATCGCTCTCACTGTTTCTCTAAACACAACTTGCCAGTCAGATACTTCTAAAGCTTCTGTGTACCTCATCGATATTTCCTGCTGGCCTGGTCCCGATCCTGGATAATACTATCCTACGGGTAATCACTGAATAATTAGAGCATCTGCTAGATTATTAATTACCTATAAATTACATCCATAGAGGCAGTAGCAGCAAACACTGTGGAATCTTCACCGACTATTTCCTCTCCATTTTTTTGTAATAAATAAGACTCGTTCTCAAAAGCTGTCTGAATTTCCAAACCCTCCTTTTTTGCCTCCTCAGTCATCCGTAACAAGAACCCAAGGGGAGACAAAGCCCAAGGTTGACCTGCTATTATCGTGTTACTAAATACACGAGCATGACCGGGAGAATAAGGTAAAGGCATTAAAGTTTGCCAATCTGGTACTAACCGTACATCTCCCACAGGGGTAAGTTCAGAAGCAGTCATCACTGAATCATATATTACAGGGAGAGCCTGTAATCCTTTTTAAAACTGCAAACAATAGATTCTCAAATTGATTTCAGTGACTTATATGAACAAGTTAATTTTACCCAGAACAATGATGTATGAACAAGTTAATTTTACCCAGAACAATGATGAATAACTAATTAACCTTGGCAAGATACCCGACTTTTTTAAAAATTCCGAATCTAAACTTCTACAATCAGGTTACAATAAGTAAAAATTAAGGGGAGATAGCAGTTTTTGGTGAAGAAACTTCAAATCCCCAATTTACTACTGCCAGCACCGCTTTTAGGCTCAGATGCTGGTTCTTTTAATGAGTTTACAGTAACTCAAAGGATGTCAGATATTGCTCGTCGTGTAATTGCAGAAAATAAATTTTCTATCGACATAAATCAAAGCTTGGAAGAATTAGCCGCAGAACTACCAAGTGGGTATTTACGAAATTTAACCAATAATACTGGTGCAGGTTTTCACGACTGGGAGAAATATTTAGAACTCTATAAATATCAGTGTTGGGTAGATATACCTTGGTTTTTTAAGGAAACTTATTTCTATCGTCTGATTCTCAATATTAGTAATTACTTCCAACCAGGTGACTCACAAGGTATTGACGCATTTTTATTACAAAAAATTTAAGGTTTAGAAACATCAATTAATTCAATTATTTCTTTATGTACTCAAGTGGAGAAATGGTTGGTTGAGTCTCAACAAGAAGGTAAACCTAGTAAATCGTCTCTCATTGCTTTATTATATTTTGCATTGTAGGGAAACCTGGTTGATTTAAGTTTATGGTCTGCTTTTGAAGATGACAGAAGTAGTTTTGATATTCAGACTCAATTAAATAATATTTAAATAGATGACTCCTTTGCTGTTACTAAGTTAGTAACTAAATTCCAGAAGAACCCCATTGATTTTGTGATTGATAATGCAGGTTTTGAGTTCATTTGTGATTTGTGTTTGGTAGATTTTCTCTTGGGTCGTGCTTTTGGCAATCAGGTTTATCTTCATTTAAAGCCCCATCCAACCTTTGTATCTGATGCGATGATAAAAGATGTGCTTTATACTAGAGATTTTTACTATAAAGTAGCCATCCTCAAGTTCAATCTTTGGGAAAGGGATTAACAGAAAATTTAGCTTCCGGTCCGTTAGTTTTAGCTGAAGATTATTTTTTGACTTCACCTTTAGCATTTTGGGAAATACCAATATTACTCAAAGATGAGTTAGCGATGTCGAATTTAATGATTGTTAAAGGTGATGCTAATTATCGGCGTTTGCTAGGCGATAGCTCTTGCGATTTTACCAAAAAATTTGCAGATGTAGTTTCTTATTTGTCAGCACTAATTGTAGCTTTACGCACTTTAAAATCAGAAGTTGCTACGGGACTGAAAGCTGAAGTTATACTGGAATTAGCAAGTACTGATCCTAATTGGTTAACCAATGGACAGTGGGGTGTAATCCAGTTGATAAGTTAAGGTATTTAGTAGATACTTTAGCTAGTTGCAGCTATGAAATTGATTTCTGAACCATCAGTTCCTATAAAAATCCAAAAGATGAAGCAAAGGGTGCGATGGCAGCATCCTAGCATCTTGCAGCGTGGAATTGACCAAACTGCGATGATTTTAGATGATGGTAAAGAGGCAAGTCCAGATTTTCCATTCATGGTGATAGGTGATAGTGGAACTAAATCCCACTATGGTTCTCATCCTCAACGTCAAGTTGCGGAAATGATGCTTAATAATAGTGATGATTGCCGTTTTATTTTACATACTGGTGATGTGATTTATGTAGTGGGTTCTCGCGAGTATTATCCGGCTAATTTTATTGAACCTTACCGGGAATTTTTGGTAGGTGGTGAAAATCCCAACAATATTGCTTATGACCAGATGGTTTTTAAGTTACCCATTTTGCCAGTTTTGGGTAATCATGATTACTATGATGTGCCTTTGATATATCGGTTTGTGACAGGTGCGACTTTACCTTTGCGCCGAATGTTACGCTATAGGGATATTGAAATTGGTTGGCATGGTTCAAATCAAGGAGATGCTTATACAAGAGCATTTATTGATTATTTAGCTGCTCTTGCTCCCAGGGAGTTGGAAAATCATTTAGACTTACATTACACTGCTAGAAGTGATACTGGTGTATGTTTGCGTTATCAACCGGGAAATTTCACCCGCTTACCTAATCGGTATTATACGTTTCGTTATGGTGGGATTGACTTTTTTGCCCTTGATTCTAATACTTTTAATACACCAGAACCTTTACCAGAAAACCAAGCGGGAGATATTTACCGTCGGGAGTTACTACACCGTCGTCAGAAGTTGGAACAAGAAGAGTTACAAATTTTGGCAGAGTGTGAAGAACTTGATTTGGAAAATCCCGCAGAATCTGAACAATTGGCTGATTTGGGTGCTAAGGTAGATCAACTCAATGAAATCAAGATTGATATTGAAAAGCAATTAGAAACTCATACAAATGCTGATGTAGATTTTGAACAACTGGAATGGTTAGAAAATCGGTTAATTGAATCTTGGCATAATTCAGAAGTACGGGGACGGGTGATATTTTTTCATCATCCTCCTTATGTAACAGAAGCAACTAAGTGGCATCAAGGACAAACTTTAGCTGTACGCCATCGTTTGCGGGGAGTATTTGAAAAGGTGGCAGCAAACTTGGGTAATATAACTGAAGGTAGACCGCTGGTAGACGTGATTTTTAACGGTCACGCACATTGTTTGGAATATCTGCGGACAGTGAACACAGGATATGCTGATTCTTACATTAACTATATTGTCTGTGGTGGGAGTGGTCGTCGTCCCCGTCGTCAACGACAGGAAGGAACAGACTTAGTAGAAAATGTTATAAATACCACTGATAGTTTTACCTATAAAGTTGCAGATTCACTGCTTTATGTGGGACGCAGCGGTTACGCTTCCCAGAGGAAAAAGCCTTATTCCTGCGTGCGGGTGGATGTGAAAGCTGGTTTCCCTGCTAAGTTTATTATTACACCACTAATTACAGAATTAATAGAGGGGAAATGGTGCAATCGCTCTTTAGAATCATTTATAATTTAGTATTCATCCTTCTTCTCAGTTGGGGAATATTACTGTCTTTCTCCAACCTTCCCACAGCAGCATCTCCCGTTTATGAACAGCAACAAAATCACAGTTCAGACGGTATCGGTAAATACTACATAGGATGGGAAATTGCCCAAGTAATGGGATATACAGGTGCAGGTTGCTTAGAAAGACCGAACGGAGAAGCAGAAGAAAAACCCAGTCAAATAATCGATCTCCTCAACTTAAAACCTGATGAAGTAGTTGCAGATACTGGTGCTGGTACAGGTTATTTAAGTTTTTAAATAGCACCATTATTACCAGAAGGTAGAGTTCTAGCAGTTGATATTCAGCCAGAAATGTTAGAAATAATGGAGTATTTTAAACAAGAGAAAAATATCAATAATGTTGAACCAATTTTAGCAACCTTAACCAATCCTAACTTACCGCCAGAAAGCATAGATTTAGCAATCATGGTAGATGCTTATCATGAATAGACCTCTTGCAAAATTGTTTCTGTGGTATGATAGAGACTTTTAGATTTTATATATTTTTGGTGTTCTTTGCGATCGTTAATTCAAACATAACCGTGTAACTCTAACTTTTGGCTACAATAAAGATAACCCCATTATAACATAAAATTAATTATGCAAGAGGTCTAATTAGCATATCGTCAAGAAGTGATGACAGAAATAGTGAAAGCCTTAAAACCAGGTGGTAGAGTTGTTTTAGTAGAATATCGTGCTGAAAATCCCTTCATTATGATTAAACATCTCCACAAAATGACTCAAAAACAAGTGAAAAAATAAATGCAAGCAGTAGGTTTAGTTTTTCAAGAAACAAAAAACCTATTACCACAAGAGAATTTTATAGTATTTCGAAAATACCAGATAATTTCCGCAGCACACAGATAAATCATCTGCGTTTATCTCCGGTTAATTACCTCTTAATATCGCCCACATCATTGAACTTGCAGAATCAAACTAGCTTTTTTAGCTGCACCATCCCAAACAATCCAGTTTATATTATCATCCAAATCAACCGCATTATTGGTAACTTTAAAGTACAGCTTTCCTCCTCCTTTAACTTCCACAGCAAAATCACATCTTTGGGCATAAACAACAATAAACCCTCTATCCCGTAAACAATACATGACCCAATTCTTCAAAGATTGCTTATAGGGTTCGTGAGGAATTGGTGGGTTAGTAATTACGTCTTCAATAACTTTTAAAACTTTTTCCATTTTCCAATTTAATGAGGATCACAACGAATTTCAATGATAAACCCATCAGGGTCATAAAAGTATACACCTCTACCTGTAGAACGAGTAACTGGTCCGTGTGCAATTACTAAATTATTTTCTCTGATCAAGGATACAGCTTGATCAAATAATTCTGCCTCAATATCAAACGCCAAATGATAAGCTCTAGTAAAGGACTTACTGGGGTCTGGGTCTGGTGGTAATAATTCCGGTTCTCCAAATAAGTCTAATATCGTTCCATCAGGAGTGACAAAATTAGCGATCTTTCCAGCATTTACAAGTTCTACTAAAGTTGCTGGTACTTCCTCTCCTGTGAGTTCGTGTAAACCTAAAATATGACCGTAAAAATACTGAGATGCTTGCATATCGCGGACATTTAAAGCGATATGATGGACTTTTGGTAGGTAGCCGGTGGGAATAGTATTGTTAGAAACAATTTTTGATAATTCAAAAGACATGAAGAATTAAGAGTTATTTCATACAGTCTAACGCAAGCAAATGTCTGAATATCAGTATTCTTGCGCTAATATGATACTCAAGGGGGAAACATTCTACTATGACTAAACTTGACAATGATCAATGATCAAGAATTTCTTCATGGTGCTGCGTTTTTACGGCTAATTGATCATGGAGAACAGATAAAAATCACTCACTCATCCTGGATACACCCGTCAATTTACTTGGTTGATACTGGTAACAGTAAGTCAGCTATTCTGTTTGAAGTTTCTAAGAAACCGAAATCTGATGCTATTTGGGAATATGCAATATAGTAAATATCAACTAGATTTTATGGCTCTCCTAGACTTGCTATGTTAAATTAATACTTAATAGGAGCTTAAATTGATTAAATAGCAAGGGATTAAATACAATTAAATTGTATTTCTATTACATCTTTTGTTCTGTATATATGAAACTTTATCATATAAATATTTTCAGCCATTGTTATGTATTAATTTATCATACCCAAACTGGGAGAGCCGATTTTATTTAATTGATTCTGAAGTTATAACTATGCAGAAATTTACTATAGCTTAAGCATCTCAAAAGTTATCTGACTTGATTAAAAAAGCACTTAAAAGTGAGGAAATTATTATCATGAAATATAATAAACCTGCTGTAAAATTAAAACCAGTATTACTAGTTAAAATTCGTCCTAAATTTGGTAGTGCGAAGGAAATAGTAACAATAGCTGATAATTTTTATGAATATTATTATATTCCCGACTTCTGACCTCAGTTCAGGATTTATTTACAAAATCAAAAAAGGAAGTTGGGGATCTGAATCATTCAACTACCTTCTATACTCATCTCCACAGTCACCAATTAACTTATACAAATCCCGCGACTGCTGCCAAACCGCATCTATGTTTTCTAAATCCTCAGCATCCAAACTAAAACCAAATACCTTAGCATTATCTTCTATATGTTCAGCAATTCCTAACCTTGCACCAACAATTACACCACCCACTGCTGGCTGATTGAAAATATAATTCACAGCCACATTAGCAATATATTAGCAATATTCACCTGATGCTTATCAGCTATTTGTTTCAGGGTAGATTATTTGAAATAATTCCGAACGACCCCAGTTATCAATCATATTTTTGTATTTCTTCAAACTGGAAGTATTCAAATCAAAACCGCGTGGTTCTCGTTTACTTAAATATTCCTCTGATAATCAACCACCGCAAATACTACCATAAGTAAACAATTTAATATCATGTTCTTGACAGAATTTCACCATATTTACTTGTGGTCTTCTGTCAACTAATGAAAACTGCACTTGATTAGAAATAATTCTGATACCTACTTCCGTGATAATTTACAAATGTTCTGTATCAAAGTTAGTTAAAGCCAAATGTTTGATTTTGCTCTCAGTTTGCAATTCTACCATGTATTTGAGAGCATCTAAATAGTTAGAGTCTCGATATTCCCACGAATGGAACTGTATTAAATCTAATGATTTAACATCAATTCTTTGCAAGAATATATCAATATTTTCCTCATTTTCCTCAAAAATATCTTTTGTCATCTTTCCAGGACGAGGAACCCATTTTGTAAAAGCTTGAATATTATTGACCGCTTCTTCACCACGAATCGCAATTAATTGACGACGGAATTCACCAATTAAATCTTCTCCTGGTCCATAATGGTCTGCTAAATCCCAAGTCGTAAAACCAGCATCCACATATTTAAACATCGACTCAATAGCAATTTTGGGGTTAATGCGTCCATGTCCAACGGAGATCTGCCACATTACATTTAAAAGTCGGCAGATTTTTAAATCAGGGGTAAATTGTAAATAACCTTATTGAGGAAAAATGATATTTTCGATGTTATTATTTCCAGTTCTTTTCTGCTTGTTATACAACATAAGCTGCAACGTTTTGAGTTTCCTCTGTTGTCAATCTTTCTTTATAGGCTGACATATTATTTTTACCATTAATAACGATGTTTGTAATCCCTTCTAAAGAATCCATGCCATATTTTTGGCATTCTTTTTCAGATTTTTTCCTCTTCCAAGAATGTTACCACCATTGATATGACATCCTGGAAAATGGATGCTAAAAACTTCTGCACCTTTAGTATTATCTAAGGCGTTAGCAGGTTGTAAAATTGATTATCCACAAGCAATAAGTGAATAATATAAAAATCATTAGTTACTTCATGAGTATAAAGACTAAAAATGGATGTAAAACCTGGAAAATTGGCACATTTTTCTTGAAACTCTTCTGCATCACTGACATCCTCAATTTTGTAAGACATGATGCGAGTTCCATCTGGCATTTTTTTAGAGCCAATCAATTTACTTTGATAATTTTCCACCATTGTCTTAAATTCAGCACCATAGCGTTTCCAAACCTCCCCATCACAAGTGATATTTAAGCCCCACATAGTTGATTTGTAAATTAGGATATAGATGCTAGACTTCTTTGAGAAGTCGGGGATCTGGGTATTCATCATCTCACAAATAGGTAACTTCACACAAATATTCAATTTGATTCTATGTTTTCTATCTAAAGGAGGTCTTTATATAACAAAACCTACGCCACAATGCAAATGTAGCATTATATCCAATTTATATCCAAATTTTACATCCAAATTAGCTAAGTTCTAAGGGGTGAAAATGACTAACAACATTAAAGAAAAAATTCAAGCAGAGTTACAAGAAGCTAAAGCAACTGGACAATTAAGAACTGAGAATATTAGAGAAATTGTCAAAACCGCAGTTTCTCAGGTCGCTAGTGAATTAAAAGACGGTTCTAGTGAATTACGCACCTTAGTGAAAGATGCTGTTTCCACAGTCATTGAAAATCTCCAAGACAAAGGTAGCGAAATTAGAGAAGAAGTAACAGCTGCTATTGAAGGTGCTTTAGAAGGGGTGAATCGTAAAAGACATGATGTTATTGTCAAAAGCCAAACAGAACTAAAACAAATCCAGGCAAAATTAGATCATCAAGAAGAACAACTTCAGCAAGAAGTTGAGGGAATGTTAATAGAAATTGAACACACGAGTCAAGATAAATCTGCTAATATAAAGAGTGGGATCGCATCAGCCATTAATGCTATCCAAGATAGTGAAGAAGTCGCTTTATTGAAGAAACGCTATGCCCAACTGCAAGCACAGCTAGCCATTATTCGGGCAAATTTAGCCGCACGTTATGGTGGACGTTCTGTAGAGATTCAAGAATATTTACACGATGCCCAAACCTGGTACAACCAAGCCTGTCCCCAAGCGGAAATGATGGTTACACAAGTAGAAGAAAAGCACTCTCACTTAGACAATAAATTAGGTGAATTCGGTGTATCCATAGCTAGAAAAGAGCGGCAGCTAAAGCAACATTTGCGAGAATTACTATTAATAACTGCTGATTTATTCAAAGATAAAGAAGCTGGGAATTAAAGAGACTCCTGTTAAAAAATAAGTAAAAATTCAGGAGTCAGAGCATGTTTGAAAACTATAGGATACGTATAATTTGTCATTCTGACCAGAACGCAGTGGAGGGAAGAATCTCGATTTTTCGTCAAGTTATGAGATACTCAAGTTATGAGATACTAAAGCCTACAACACCCTCCGAGAAGATTTCGCTATCGCTACATACCCTAGGGGAAGCAAGCTACAGTAATTTGGCAAAAATAAAAGAATCCAGATTTAATCAAGTGGTTCTTATGACTCTTG
>CAKZGI010000452.1 GCA_936914905.1 uncultured Trichormus sp.
CTTTTTTGAATATATTCGTGACCCCATTTGTAAGGTTGGGAATATTCCCTGTTTGCCGACTATTTTTTACGAAAAATCTGCTCTCAATCTTTTTGGTTGCTCATGGATGCCTGAATAACTTCTTCCCCCGATGTATTCAGGGGATACATTATTAACATCTTTCTCCTGATATTATTTAGCATCCTTTCCATCTTCACCTGATATAGTAACTCTTCCAGTGAGTAAGGGATGATACCAGTTACTATAACTACCTTTTCCAGAACCACAGGTAAACCCAGCTTGAAGTAGTAAAGTTTTTAATTCTCCAATTTTATTGGGCATATATCATACTAAAAAATTTTTAATTGTAATTGCAAATAAACTTGTATAATTTTCCAGATAAACTAGAATATAATTGGTAACAGTTTACTATGATACTACAGTTAGTTATGTTTATATCGGGTTGATTCTTAGGTCTGGGTGAGCAGTGTATCAATCCAGGTTATCGCTCTTAATGATAGAGTAAATTTGGAGAGCGATCACTTAATATCTCATTGTCAGAAATACCTAAGTCCTGTAAATACTTAAATCTTGTAAATCCTGACTCAGATAATAACCAAATTAGATACAATATAAATCGCAAAATTGCCTCTACACTTACCTTACCAATGACTACAAAAATTAAGCCAGACTGGGCTGGAGAAAGTTTGCTATCGCAGTTTGTTAACCTGCTGATAAATACTAAACCTATCTACAATTTGATGAAACAGCAGGCTAGACGAGTTATGATCAAAACTGCTGAAAAGAAGGGTATTCCCTGGCGTAAAAGCTACAATAAATTAGAGACATCAGGGGTAAAACAAAAGCTTAAAGAAAATACAAATCCTAAAGTAGTTTATCCTGATTATTACAAAGTTCCTTTTCATGCTTATGCTGAAGGAAACCTGTGTTGGCAAGCTGCTTTTGAAGCGCCTAGTGCTACCTATTCTGTAGCATTACGGGTATGGCCAAAAGAGAATATCACTTGGGAAACGGCACACCGCAGATTAAGGTCAAGTTTCCACGAAGTTCTAGCTAAGTATCTCACTCAAGATGTACAAGATATCCTCGATATTGGCTGTTCTGTTGGTATTTCTACTTTAACTCTGCACCGCTACTACCAGCAAAAACAAAATCATCCAGTGCATACAGTGGGTTTAGATTTATCTCCCTACATGCTGAGTGTAGCGAAAGAATTAGATACTTATAATGAGATATCCCAATGGCTACACACTCAAGCAGAAAATACAGAATTACCAGACCAGTCCTTTGATTTGGTAACTCTCCAGTTTATTACTCATGAACTTCCTGGTTTTGCTAGTAAAGCTATTTTCCAAGAAGCATTACGGTTGCTGCGTCCTGGTGGTTCCTTGGCTATAGTAGATAATAACCCAAAATCATCTGTAATTCAAAACTTACCTCCTGTACTCTTCACATTAATGAAGAGTACAGAACCTTGGAGTGATAATTACTATATGTTTGATATTGAAGAATGTTTGAAATCTGTAGGTTTTCAAGTTTTAACTACTGTTGCTAGTGATCCAAGACACCGTACTATTGTAGCAAAAAAATAAATCAACGAGATAAATATGGTGATGTTAGCAATAGTTTAACACCTCAATAATTTATTTTTCTAGAGAGTGATCGTCTGTCATATCAACTGTAAAAAGGTGATATTTTTTCTCTCTTGAACGTGCTGTGCGTAGCTTACCTCCCTGTAGGCATCGCACAATTTATGATCTGTTATTTCCCTATTGATGGGGGAGTAAATAAGATTAGATTTAAATTGTTTGTTCTGACCTTGATTTTGAAAACCTTTACTATTTCTGTAATAAACAGTTTTAAATTACACTTGATTTGTACCTGGGTTGTAGAGAGAGAGTATATGTTCCTTTACGTGCTATACCTCCCTTACACACTTCCTACACCAATGACTTGATGGGGGATAATGGTAACAGTCTGTGGATAAATTTGTTGATCAAGAGTCGTGATTTTTTTGAAAAAAGAACCACTATGTAGCTGATACTGAAAAGTTAAACCAGAACGCTCACAAAATATATTATTTGCTGACATTAGTGAAAGTCTATCTAGCATTTGAATAAGAGGAGTTTCCGGGGTAAGTCCTTCACTCACACCCACTTTTGAAGCATGAATTAACAAACAGTCTAATTTGAAAAAACCAAAATCTAAACTTCTCAAGCATTGTACAGTTGCAGGAGAAATAGAGTCCCATAATCTTTTAACTGTATCACCCCCATATTGGGCAATTAATTCTGGTGTGTCCCCAGTTGGACCCAAACCATGCAAAATTAAACATTGTTCTTCCCACCATCCCTTACAAATCATAGGTTTTAATTCGCCTATACGCGGTAATTTAACCCTTTTAATCAATCGTTCATATTCCTTTGTTGGTCTAAGCAAATCACCCAGAATATAAAATGTCTTGCACATGATTTTTTTGATAATTAATATCAGCTATAACAGCTTGATAAGCTAATCAATTTCCTACAATTCCACTCAAAATAGCCCACATAGTCAATTTTAGATTTTAGATTTAGATTAGATTTGATTCGTTATAGAAGTTGTCAGTTGGATGAAAACATACAGTGCTCATAAAACATGATAATGCTGTGCTATTAGATAGCAGAAGATTTTTAACTCCGTCACCTACGATAAATTATCTAGTACATACATAAGTAGGATCATCTGCTCGTTCTGCAAATTCTAACCCCTGAGATAAACGTCAAGCGAAGATTTTTGGTAATCCTTTTTCTATAATTACTGCACAAGTTTTTCGATAGTCATATTCGACTTCTCTTAATACCACATTTTGAGTATCAACATCATAAATTACATAAGTTGGAGGTCTAACATGTCGTGGTTCTCCTACCGAACCTAGGTTAACAATTCGTTTTAAAGGGGCTGTAAAACAGATGTCTTGGGTGACTTTTTCACGATTAACTCGCACCTGTAATTTACCCTCATCAAGGATGCGACTATAAGGAACATGAGTATGTCCACAAAATAGTAGATCTGCACCTGTAGAAAACCTGTAGAAAGTACCCTTTCTAAGGCAATAAAGCTATTAATTTCCGGTAATAAATATTCATGGTTACTATGGGGACCACCATGAACAATGGCTAAATTTCCTAATTGTAAATTATAGGGTAATTTAGCTAAAAGTTCACGATTTTCCGAATGAATTTCTTGGTTTATCCATTGCTGGGCTTGGATTCCTCTTTTTTCTGCTAAAAGTGAAGGATAACTACAATCGCAAGTATTTAAACCTTCCACAATATCTTCATCCCAGCAACCTAAGCAGGTGGGAATATCTAAAGAACGAATTTGACTAACTACAGCGTTAGGCTGGGGTCCATATCCAACTAAATCACCTAAACAAAATATTTTTTCGGCTTTTTGCTGGTCGATGTCTAATAATACCGCATCTAGGGCTTCATAATTACTATGAATACATGATATGACTGCTATTTTCATAGTTCTTATCCTTGTAATAAAATTTGTTTGACTTGTTGTTGATATTGAAAAATCAGCAATTCAGATAAACAGCAAACTGATAATGTGTCTTTTAAAGCTATTTCATCTAAATTGCTTACCATAATTTCCACTCCACTAAAACGCTGTGGTCTACCTTCTAAATAACGGGGTAAGTCCAGTTCTAAAAACTCAGTTTACGCTACTCCATCCACAAAATCACAATAAAGACAACACCCATCATTAACCTCGAAAATTCCGTTAGCACGGGTAACAATTCCATAAGCATTATGAGTTATTTCATACCAATATTCTTCTGAACTATTTTCATCAATCACTTGACCAGTTGTTAATATTCTCCAGAGTTGTTTTAATGTTAGAGTTGGGACTGGTGAGCCATAGATAATTTCATCAGCCCAAGCATGATATTCAGAGTTTTTACTGTTTTGTGGTAGAACTGCTATGGCTCTATATATAAGATAATCTAATACTTGTGATATAGCTTCTAATTCCATGTAATAACCTAATTCAATATAAACTTCCTTTGCTTGAGGTATTTGATGAAGAAATTCAATTTTCTGACCATCACCAAAAACTTGAGTTCCAGGGAATTCGGTAGCTATGCGAGTTTCGTCGATAATAAAATTTCCCGTCCCTGGACTGAAATAAATTACTTTTTCAAGAGATTTAATATCTCGTATTTGTTGACAAATCCAGTTAGTTTCCAGACCCAGATAATCCAGCAACGACGGTAATACTTGGGTTAGTCTTCATTAGATAATGAAGATGTAAGAAGTCAACCCATTTTAGGGATTGAAAATTCAAAATGCTTCTTTCAGAAGAACTACGCTAACAAAATTCAAAATTAAAGACAGGACTTACCGAACTGGTCTCCTAGTAGATATGTTCCGGTGGGAGAATCCCAATTGTGTAAGTTTATTTTTACAGCAGATTGCAGATCAATGAGGTACAGTATCTAAATTGAAACCAAGACAGCAAGAGAGTTTTACTCCTAACTCCTGACTTCTGCTGTATATGACCTTACAACTTATCCAAGGTATGAAATAAACAAACTGCAAAAGAGGCAAAGAAAGCGAAGGAAAGAGAGCTTCAAAGGGTTTTTGAATTAGTCCCGTGATTTTTGCAAAATGGGGATGCTCCCTGTATAGGAGTCACCAGTCAGAATATTGCTCAAATCTATGCAATCTAAATTAGGATTTAGTAGGAAGAATTTCCACAGCATTAAAAACACAACTTCTAGCTCCAGAATGACAGGTAATATCACCAATTTGCTCAATTTTTAGGAGAATTGTGTCTCCATCACAGTCATAAAAAAACTCTTTTACTTTTTGAATATGTCCATCTGTGGTCCCTTTATGCCACAGATGGGAACGGGAACGACTCCAATAATGAGCTTCACCTGTATCCAGGGTTTTTTGAATTGATTCAGAGTTCATCCAAGCCATCATCAAAATAGTACCATCGCGGTAATCTTGAGCTATGGCTGGAATTAACCCTTGCTCGTTAAATTTTACGTTTTCAATCATTTCAGTAGCTCAAATCACCATTAATAATGTAGAGACAAGAAGTGTCCTATCTCTACATCATACAAGCCAAATTTACATTTGCATCCAGCAAAGGTTTTTAGTGAAAATTCGCATTGTGTATGATCAAATTCATACACTCCTCACGAGTGCGTGCATCTTCTGAAAATACACCACGCATTGCACTGGTAACAGTCCAAGAACCTGGTTTCTGTACACCACACATCACTATACACATATGAGGTGCTTCTATAAACACTGCAACCCCTTTGGGTTTGAGTAACCCTTGCAGTGCATCAGCAATTTGTAAAGTCAGGCGTTCTTGTACTTGCAAACGTCTTGCATACATTTCACAAATACGGGCAATTTTTGATAAACCAATGACTTTACCATTAGGGATGTAAGCTACTTGAACGCGGCCAATAACTGGCAAAATATGATGTTCACAGGAACTGAAAATATCAATATCCCGGACTAACACCATTTCATCAGCATCTTCTGTTAAGACTGCTCTATTTAACAGTTAATCCAAGGATTAATGATATCCCTTGGTGAGAAATTATAAGGCTTTAACAACTCTTTTTGGAGTATCTTTTAACCCTTACCGGTCAGGATATTTTCCTAATCCAATCAGCAAAGTACATACAGCCTGCATCATTTCTGCGTCTGTTACAGTTGGCTGTTGCTGATTAAATAAAGATGAAATTACATCAGCAGGAGATGTTAGTTATGGACGAATGGATAAAGTCATTGCTTGAGTTGGATATGGATGAGTTATGAGGGAAGTTAATAGTTAGTTATGGAACTATTAACTAAATAAAACAATTACTTAACATATCTTAAACTATTACAAACATTCATTAATTTTTGTGTAAATTTCCTGTTTATCTAAGTTTCCACCAATAAAAACCAGCTGATTTTTAGGTTAGGTTTGCCATTCATTAGCGTGCAGTGTGTAACGAGGTCCACTCAATTGAAAAATATGGCGTAAATCACTATCGACAAACCATAAAATTCCCTTCGCTCGAAATAGGTTTTATGGGATTTCTTCATTGAGAAAATTCTCAAATTTATAAAGATCAAATTGTCTATCTGATTGATAAAGAAATTGACACAAACCCATTATTTTCTAAATGGTGGGAGTAATGATGTTCATGTTCGTGAGTATCTTCTCCATCCTGAGAAATATACTTGTATTTTGGGGTTAAACCCACATCTGAAATTATAGGTAAAGGAACTTGACCATATTGACTATGTGAAATTCTCGCTACATTTTTCACATCACGGATAAAATTTTCTACTTCTTGCAGTTTTCTCTGGGTAACGAGGTCTGTTTTATTGAGGAGAATAATATCTCCATAGGTAATTTGTTGTCAAGCTGCTTCACTTTGAAAATTTTCTTCATCAAATGTCTCCGCATCTACTACAGTCAGAATCGAATCTAGGTTAGTTAAATCTCTTAATTCTGTTCCCAAAAAAGTTAAGATAATTGGTAATGGTTCAGCTACACATGTAGTTTCAATGACCAGATAATCAATGGGTTCTTCTCTTTCTAACACTCTATACACTGCATCGACTAAACCATCATTAATGGTACAGCATATACAGCCATTGCTGAGTTCCAGCATGTGTTCATCTACAGAAATTAGTAGTTGGCTGTCAATATTAATATCACCAAATTCATTGATAAGGACAGCAATTTTTAAATCTTGTTTATTTTAGAGAATTTGATTTAAAAGTGTAGTTTTTCCGCTGCCTAAAAAGCCTGTCATGATGGTGACAGGCATTCCTTGTTTGGGAATTTCAATGTTTGGATTTAATGTTGGTGCTGTTACACTGTTCATATTTAAAACTTGTGCATTGAAATTATTGAATAATGAAGTAACGGGTGATAATTTCTGATTCGGGAATGCGTTCTAAGATTTCTAATTTGTAGGGTTCATTTAATTCGGCTATTTCGGCGCGAATTTCTGCTAGTTCAACTTTTTCGCAGATAATAGGTAAATTGGCTTTGATTATCCGTTGCATCTCAATTTCGATTTTTGCCAAGTCATCGGTGGTAATGCTGATGGGACAATCAAAATCTTAGTAAAACCCAATTTCTGTGACTGGTCTAATTGCTACCTTAGTCCCTGGAAATAGCCTTTGTACTGCCATTGCCATGATATGGACGCTGGTGTGACCAATTCGTATAAGTTTGTCGCTATTTTGCCAGTTCAAGCTATCTTGGGACTGTGTTAATGAACTGACCATATCGTACAACATGAGAATCGTTATCAGTCTACCGCAAAATATGGCTGAATGTTACTGATGTTGCAGTTTATTTTTGGGAAAATATTCTAAAGTGCTATTAGTTGATTTTGATGGCTTGACTATTTTAATAGAGTATGGTGATAATGGAAGGCTTTTTCTCGTGATTGGGTAGCGATCACTCTCCCAGTTGCGTAACTCCTAAATTGATAACTGATAACTGACCCCAGTTACATCAACATTAGAGCTACTTCTTTAGCAAAGTAAGTCAAAATTAAATCAGCACGAGCGCGTTTCATGCTGGTTAAAGATTCCAAAATCACCTTTTTTTCATCAATCCAACCCAACTTAGCTGCGGCTTTAATCATCACGTACTCACCGCTAACGTTGTATGCTGCTACTGGTAAATCTGTATTTATCTTGACTTGATGGATGATATCGAGATAAGCTAGGGCAGGTTTGACCATGACGATATCTGGACCTTCAGCAATATCTAATTCCACTTCTTTTAAAGCTTCTTTGCTATTACCAGCATCCATTTGATAGGTTTTTTTGTCACCAAATTTTGGGGCTGAATCCAACGGATCCCCAAATGGTCCGTAGTAGGCTGAGGCGTATTTGGCTGAGTATGCCAAAATACCTACGTTGATATAACCTTCAGCGTCTAAAGCTTGGCGAATTGCCTCGATTCTGCCTGAATCACACCTACAAATTGGGTGTGATTGGGGTCTTTTAATTTCTTTTGAGCTTGGATAACTTGTTGGTGCAGATCCCGTAAACGACCAAATAGCAGGGCTTTTAGCTTGGATAAAAGAGGAGCATAATTATATTTATCAGTCTGCTCTTAATCTAGTCGAAAAGATGTGCAAGGATTTTGAAAATCGAGTTAAAGAAGGTTGAGTTTCAAAGCCGTTAATTAACTCAATTTGGTTGGGGTACAAAAAGCATTTTGCTGACAAAATGGAATTGTGGACGGCAGTTGTTACAAGGGAGAAAATCCCCACAATGCTCTGCGTATATACCGGGTTTAAAAAACATTAAATCCTAAATATTTTTAGGGTTTTTAGGTTTTACTCCGGGGTTTGCAGCCTATTTTCTGATAACTTTTGGGCGAAATTTCATTTTTTACTTGGGAAGTATTCAGCTAATGCCTAACGGCACGCTACGCGAACAGCAGTCAGCTTTTTCAGGCTAACGCCAAAAATACCTAAGTAGGTGGGCGGAAAAATTTATAACTATGTCATGGCGAATGTACCAAAGGGGAATCAAGCAATCCCAAGGATTTCAATTAATTTACATTTTGTAACATACCTGTGTTTATTTGTGTCTACCTACTTATTTGATAATTAAGCAATTTCTTAAACATTCTGACTCCTGACTCCTGACTCCTGACTTCTGACTTCTGAATTCTTATTTTCATTGCTTGATACCGCCCCAAGGCAATTAAAGGAAGGTATTGTTGATAGAGATGATACTTCAGATAGAAATGACAAGGAAAAGCAGTTCCTGTAAAGTAAGATTCATCCCAAGCACCATCTGATCTTTGGGTTTCTAATAGGTAATTAATCCCCTTTTCAAGGCTATCAATAGGTATTTTACAGAGTGCTTCACCTCCTGGTATGAGTCCGATTAATGCCCAAGCCGTTTGGGATAGGGTGCTGTCTCCTTTGCCTTTGAGACTGCGATCGTTGTGACTAAAACAAGTTTCTCCCCAACCACCATCAGGGTTTTGAACTTTGATTAACCAGGTGGCACCTTTACCCAATGTAATGAATTTTCTGTTCCCCAACGACTACGGATAGAATTAGCAAATCTTTTGGTATTATCCTCAACATCACTAATAAAATAACGAGTCTCTACTGTTGTTTTACCATCC
>CAKZGI010000453.1 GCA_936914905.1 uncultured Trichormus sp.
TATTTGATAATTAACCAATTTCTCAAATATTCTGACTCCTGACTCCTGAATTCTTTCTCTCCTACACCCCTACACCTAAACTTTCCCAAATCGCCTTTCCCGTTGCTGGTAAGCATATAAAGCCCGGTGAAACTCTTTTCTGTCAAAATCTGGCCAGAGAGTTTCAGTAATATAAATTTCTCCATAGGCCATTTGCCAAAGTAGAAAATTAGAAAGTCGCATTTCCCCACTGGTGCGGATGAGTAAATCTGGATCTGTTATTCCGGCTGTATATAAATGACTTTCAAACAATTCTTCAGAAATTTCATCAGGATTTAATATACCTTGTTGTACCTTTTGAGCGATTGCTCTACAAGCTTGTAAAATCTCCTGTCTACCACCATAATTTGTGGCTACTGTAAACTTAATACTGCGATTGTCCTTAGTTTCTGCCATTGAACGAGAAATTTCTTCCTGAAGTGCTGTTGGTAAAGCTTGCAAATTACCCACAAACTGAATCTGTACATTCTCCTCTACCATTTCCCGTAGTTCTTGACGCAAGACACGCTGGAACAGACTCATCAAAAACTCCACTTCTTCCTGTGGTCTTTTCCAGTTTTCCGTCGAAAAAGCATAGGCAGTCAGGGCTTTAATTCCCCAATCCTTACAACAGTGCAGCAAATCTTTGAGGGCATCAACTCCCCGTTTGTGACCCATAATCCTTGGTTGACCTTGACGTTTAGCCCATCGACCATTGCCATCCATAATCACCGCAACGTGCTGGGGGAGTAATTCTCGTTTTAAATCAGAGGGTAAATATTGCAGTTCAGTATGTTGTGTAGTCATTTTTCGGTCTTATTTTTTTGGCGAGAAGGGGTCGTATCCCTACGGGGAAGCAAGCTACGCATGGCGTGTCGAAGACTTGGTAATATGAGTAAACGTAACACCAGTGCTAGTGTCTGACCACTAACTTGACGAATTAAACTGACAAGACCAGGAGCTACAGTATCCCTATCTACAGTGGGAGAAAATCGAGCCTCTAAAGAATCTTTTAACTTCCTAATCGTCAGTGGTCTGTATAAAGTTCCCCTTTCCGCTAACGAAATAGAACCCGTTTCTTCTGATACAACGACACAAATGCAATTTTCAACCCGTTCAGTAATTCCCATTGCTGCCCGATGGCGTGTACCCAACTGGCGCGAGGCTGTGCGTCCCGAAAGTGGTAAAATTATACCCGATGACACAATTCGCGAACCCCGGATCAACGTTGCCCCATCATGCAATAAAGTTTTTGGCTGAAAAATTGTTTGTATCAGCTCCTTAGATACCTCTGCATTTAACTTTACTCCAGGTACTGAAAAATCTCTCTCATCAATTGGCCCGGAAGTTTCCAAAATTAACAAAGCGCCAATCCGATTTTTTGACAGTTCTTTTACAGCTTCGACAATTTCATCAATCACGCTATCAGATTTGGGGACTGCCAAGCGGTTGGGTTGAAATAACAGCCGGAACTCACCTCGTCCCAGTTGTTCCAAGAAGCGGCGAAACTCTGATTGAAGTGCTACAGCCATCGCTACAGCGCAACCAATTACCAACTTTTCAAGAACGAAATTGAGCAGAGGTAGCCCTAAAGTACTGCTGAGTGCTGAGGCCAGCATCAAGAGTATAAATCCCCTTACCATCCACAGCGTTCGGCGTTCGCTAATAATCACCAGGATCATGTATGTCAGCGCCAGCACCAACACAATATCCAGAGTCCCAAATAGCAAGGACTGTGACCATCCCAGGTTTATCAGCCATTGCTTCCACCAATCTCTCATGACATCTGGATTACAAACTTTGTCAGTGGTTAGTGGTCAGTGGTCAGTGGTTAGAGTCTGAAACAACTGACCACTGACCACTGACCACTGACTATTTCAGTCTTTCTGGTAGGCAATCTTGTCGAATTATGTCTTGATAATTTTCGCGAAGCAAAATTAAATTTGCTTCGCCATTCGCCACTAAAACAGCTGCTGGTCGGGGCAAGCGGTTGTAGTTAGATGCCATACTGTAATTGTAGGCACCAGTTCCCATAACGACGAGAATATCACCTGGTTCAGTTTTAGGCAGTTGGGCATTTTTGATCAGAATATCTCCTGATTCGCAATGTTTACCAGCCAATGTGACTGTTTCTGTTAAAGCAGCAGACATTTTATTAGCAACCACTGACCGATAAACTGATTGGTAGGTGATGGGGCGGGGATTATCAGACATTCCTCCATCAATTGTCACATAAGTACGAAGATCAGGAATAACTTTAGCTGAACCAATACTGTAGGCGGTAACGCAAGCTGTGGCAATCAGCGATCGCCCTGGTTCACAGAGTAATTTAGGTAAGGGCAAATTTTCAGCAGCACAAGCTTGTTGAACTACTTCACAAATTGCCTTTGACCATTCTTCAATGCTTGGGGGATCATCTGATTCTGTGTACTTAATCCCTAAACCACCACCTACATTTAACTCTGTCAGTTCCAAATTATATTTGGCCGCGTCCCGCAACCACTGTACCATCACAGCAGCCAAATCTCGATGGGGTTGACGTTCGAAAATTTGTGAACCTATGTGAGCGTGTAACCCTACACAGTTTAAACTTGGTTGTTTACTAACAAAGCCAAATACCTGATCTAAATCATTGGGATCAAAACCAAATTTACTGTCTAAATGTCCGGTGCGGATATATTCGTGGGTATGACATTCAATCCCTGGAGTTAACCGCAACATAATGCGAACTGGGGAAGAGTTTGTTGCCAATTCTACCAAAATTTTCAATTCGTACCAGTTATCCGCAACAATAGTACAACCTGACTCAATAGCTAAAACTAGCTCATCACGAGATTTATTATTCCCATGTAGGTAGATTTTATCTGGAGTCACACCCGCATTGAGCGCAGTGTATAGTTCACCACCAGATACCACATCAATTCCCAGGCCTTCCGAGGCAACAATGGCACAAATAGCTAAACAATTCCATGCTTTAGAAGCGTACAATACTTGAGATTCGTCTTTGTAGTATTGTTTGAAAGTATCATGGTATTGCCTACAGGCTGTCCGTAGAGTTTCTTCATCTAAAATATATAAAGGTGAACCAAACTGCTCAACCAACGTTGTGACATCACACCCACCGATTTCTAGGGAGTCATGACGATTCACTCTAGCACTCAAGGGTAAGAGTTCTTGATTAGGTGAAAGAGTTGTGTTGTTGAGCTTTTGAGGTAAATATTGACTGCCAGAAGCTTGAATCCCGAGGGGGTGAGTCGATACCATATCTAATTAAGAGTTGTCCTTGTTAAGATTACCGGCGTGAGTATTATCTCGATTCCCAGTTTACAGGAAGGCTGGTAATGGGAAATGGGTAATTGCTGATTGGTAATAGGAGGCAAGAGGCAGAAGCCATGATTCTGAAGAGTTTTCCCGCACCTCTGTTCCCCATTTCCCATAGACCATCTTCTTACCTATTCCCTGTCATCTGTTACGTGTCACCTATTCCCTGTTTATTTAATCGTGAAATTTTTAGATTTAAAAATTCAATCCTTGACACCAGAGCATTTGCGTGAATTGCTGGAGCTTGATAAAGCTTGTTTTGATGGCTTGTGGACAATGGATGGCTACCGACGTGAGTTGGAAAGCCCTAATAGTCATTTTCTAGGTTTATTTTCCCCGTTTTCTAGTTCTGGGTTGCTGGGAATGGGCTGTATTTGGTCAATTTTAGAGGAAGCACATATTACAATTTTGGCGGTTCATCCTCAATATCACCGTCAAGGTTTGGGACAGGCTTTATTGTATTCTTTACTCAAGACAGCCAGCGATCGCGGTTTGGAGAGAGCTAGTCTTGAAGTCCGAGCTTCCAACAACGGGGCTATCTCGTTATATGAAAAATTTGGCTTTAAAACCGCTGGCAGAAGACCGCGTTACTACAAAGATGAAGAAGACGCGCTGATTCTTTGGGTTTCTGATTTACAACAGCCAAAGTTTTTCAAAATTTTGGACGATTGGCATACCATAGTGAATGATCGCCTCAGTAAATCTTGTTGGTTAGTGAATGGGGAATAGGTGACAGGGAATAGTCGTCTCCCAAAAATGACGGGTGAAGTTGGTGAGGTAGGGGAATAATGGAAATTTTTTTCCTGCCATTACCCATCAAAATGTCTTTGACAGACTAATAGGTAGAAATTTGGAATTTTGAATTGTATGTTGATTTCTCCCCTTAATAACAAAAAATGCAATTTTCATGCTACTTAATTTAAATCAGTATTTTAAACTAGATCTATCCCTATTATAAGCTATACTTATTTAAGTATGCAGTTTATTGACAAAAAGCTAAGCTATATGATATTTATTTCTGATTAGGATTAAATAAACAAAATCTCAACATAAAGGCTTTATTTGTTTGTCATTAGTCCCAAAAAGCCTGGTAAATTCAACCTCTTCAGTAAACAAGCTACACAACAAGTAATAAAAAGTTAGCAATTAACTCATCACCATTTGTAATGCCAGTTGGAGGTCAAAAATTTGTATACAGACATCCAAAATTTTAGCCTGTGCTAAAATCAGCGTACCGGCACGACGCAGGTGATGGGAAGGATGCCATGTTTGAACGCTTCACAGAAAAAGCCATTAAGGTAATCATGCTGGCCCAAGAAGAGGCCCGCCGTTTAGGTCACAACTTTGTTGGAACCGAGCAGATCCTCTTGGGTCTCATAGGGGAAGGCACAGGAGTGGCTGCCAAGGTGCTGAAATCAATGGGCGTTAATCTTAAAGATGCCCGCATTGAAGTTGAAAAAATCATAGGTCGGGGTTCAGGCTTTGTAGCCGTGGAAATTCCGTTTACGCCACGGGCAAAGCGAGTTCTAGAACTATCCTTGGAAGAAGCACGCCAACTGGGGCATAACTACATAGGCACCGAGCATCTGCTGTTGGGCCTCATCCGCGAAGGGGAAGGTGTAGCAGCCAGGGTGTTAGAAAACCTCGGTGTGGATTTATCTAAGGTGAGAACCCAGGTAATCCGTATGTTGGGAGAAACAGCTGAAGTTTCACCAGGGGGAGGTTCATCTGGTCGCACGAAAACCCCAACTTTGGATGAATTTGGTTCCAACCTGACCCAAATGGCCACAGACAATAAACTTGATCCTGTGGTGGGACGTGCTAAAGAAATTGAGCGCGTGATTCAAATTTTGGGTCGCCGGACTAAGAATAATCCAGTGCTAATTGGTGAACCAGGGGTAGGTAAAACGGCTATTGCTGAAGGTCTAGCGAGCCGGATAGCTAACAAAGATGTCCCCGACATTCTCGAAGATAAGCGTGTTGTCACTCTTGATATTGGCTTGCTGGTAGCAGGAACGAAATACCGGGGTGAATTTGAAGAACGCCTAAAAAAAATCATGGATGAAATCCGTTCTGCGGGTAATGTCATCCTTGTTATTGACGAGGTTCACACTTTAATCGGTGCAGGTGCGGCTGAAGGGGCGATTGATGCAGCGAATATCCTCAAGCCAGCTTTGGCGCGGGGTGAGTTGCAGTGTATCGGTGCGACCACTTTAGATGAGTATCGTAAACACATTGAACGGGATGCAGCTTTGGAAAGACGCTTCCAGCCTGTAATGGTAGGTGAGCCTTCTGTTGATGAAACAATTGAAATTTTATATGGTTTGCGCGATCGCTACGAGCAACACCACAAGTTAAAAATCTCCGATGAAGCTTTAGTCGCGGCGGCGAAGTTGTCTGATCGATATATTAGCGATCGCTACCTCCCAGATAAAGCCATCGACTTGGTTGATGAAGCAGGCTCACGGGTGCGCTTGATTAACTCCCAGCTGCCCCCAGCAGCTAAAGAGCTAGACAAGGAATTGCGGCAAATCTTAAAAGAAAAAGATGATGCTGTCCGTTCTCAGGACTTTGACCGAGCCGGAGAACTGCGCGACAGAGAAATGGAAATTAAAGCGGAAATACGCACCATTGCTCAAACTAAAACCAACGCGGCCGGTGGTGACGGTGTTGAACCTGTAGTCACAGAAGAAGACATCGCTCACATTGTTGCTTCTTGGACAGGTGTACCAGTGAACAAACTCACTGAGTCTGAATCCGAGAAGTTGCTACACATGGAAGACACCTTACATCAGCGCCTCATCGGTCAAGATGATGCTGTGAAGGCTGTTTCCCGCGCTATTCGTCGCGCTCGTGTTGGTTTGAAGAATCCTAATCGGCCAATTGCCAGTTTTGTCTTCTCTGGTCCAACTGGGGTCGGTAAAACTGAGTTGGCCAAATCCTTGGCTTCTTACTTCTTCGGTTCTGAAGAAGCAATGATTCGCTTGGATATGTCCGAGTACATGGAACGTCACACCGTTAGTAAACTGATTGGTTCACCTCCAGGTTACGTTGGTTACAACGAAGGTGGTCAGTTAACAGAAGCTGTACGCCGTCGTCCTTACACCGTGGTGCTGTTTGACGAAATCGAAAAAGCACACCCCGACGTGTTCAATATGCTGCTGCAAATTTTGGAAGATGGTCGTTTAACTGACGCGAAGGGTCGCACGGTGGACTTTAAGAACACCTTGCTGATTTTGACTTCCAACATTGGTTCTAAGGTAATTGAAAAAGGCGGTAGCGGTATTGGTTTCGAGTTTGCTGAGGATGCGACCGAATCTCAATACAACCGGATTCGTTCTTTGGTTAACGAGGAACTGAAGCAGTACTTCCGTCCTGAGTTCTTGAACCGTTTGGATGAAATTATTGTCTTCCGTCAGTTGAACAAGGCTGAAGTTACCCAAATTGCCGAAATCATGCTGAAGGAAGTGTTCGGTCGGTTGACAGAAAAAGGCATTACTTTGGAAGTGAGCGATCGCTTCAAAGACCGCCTAATTCAAGAGGGTTACAGTCCCAGCTACGGTGCAAGGCCATTACGTCGGGCAATTATGCGCTTGTTAGAAGATAGTTTGGCGGAAGAAATTCTGTCTGGACGCATCAAAGAAGGTGATACTGCTCTTGTTGATGTTGATGAAAATGGTATTGTTCAAGTTAGTTCTCAACCGCGTCGGGAGTTGTTACCCCAGGGTATTGAGTCATAGTTAGGTTTTTTAAATTGTTAATTAAGCGGTGGAGGATGTAGGTTCTCTGCCGTTTTTCTGTTTCGCGCAAAGATGCTAATAAGCAAAGGCGCAAAGAATAGAAAGAGTGATATATTTATCGTGATGAGTGGTATTGAGGAGTACAGGTCATTCCTAGATCGGAGCAAAAAACGCAGTTATTTATTCTGTGTTGTTGGTTAACTAAACTATATTTACCCATAAACCTGGTTCGAGTTGATAAACGTACAGGTAATGTGTTTATCCTCGCGGGTGAAGAGAATATGATGGAAATATATCCCAATCGTAAATGAAGGTATGTGGTATGAGTTAGCCTAACTTCCAAGGTATGAGTAGAAAAGAATTACGTGCTTATGTTTGATCTCATCGAGATGATCAAGAGCCATTCTACATAAATGTAGATAAGTTGAATGCTGAGGCAAATTAGGTAGAAATGCCCCCATCAAAATCTGTTGATGATTTGATGAATTATCCTAAGTTTTTGCAGCGTCTTAGTAATGGCAAAAGTTTACTTGAACACGAAGATATAGTTGGGAATTTACAGTGACTTTAGTTAATTATTAAACAATGAGTCTTAATGAGCTACGTCTTTGTGTTCTCTCTCACAGAGAAGATATTCGAGCTTTTCACGCATACATAGATCGTTCAAAATCTGAAGGAAGTATGATTACTATTAACCCCAATAAGGAAGTATGGTTACTATTAACCCCAATGATGAAAATTGGGAAGAAAAATTTCAAAAGGCAATAATTAAAGATTGAAATGAATAAATTAGATAATTTCTTTAGAGTTTTAGTAATGGTCAAAATTGATTCTAAAGTCGCCAATAATTGGCGATTTACAGAAATCAGGTAGGGTAAATTATGACTAATAAAAAACCTGTGCTTCGTCGTCAACAAGGAAGAATTTTTCCAGAGTTTACAATACCACTTATGATTTTTATAAAGGAGATTTTAAATTAGAGGGATTAGAATATTTCCGAGAGCTTGATGGAAGAAACTATCAGAACTTGGCTGAGCAAGTTAGAAGAGGAATGGATAGACGATATTTATAATATATTATTATATAACAGGAAACACCCAAAAGTTAAGGGAAAGCTCAAAATTTTAAAAAAATCGTTTTTGAAAGATTAAATAGTGGAGGGGAAAAACTCACTCCAAATGGGAAGTTTAACCAATTATGTCTAAACATTTCTCAAAATGACTATTTCGGCCAAATGTGGCAAATACCTTTACAAAGTGAAGGAGAAGAAAAATTACTTGAAAGTGAATCTCATCGCAAAATGGAAGATGTTGAATTAGTCTTACGGTTCTTTACTTATCCTCACATAGAAAGGAATATCTTGATTCTCAATCTAAGGTAGTATGTGAATATAATCAAGTAGATGAAAAGATTAGAGATAATCATTTTGAACTTTCTTTAGTATTGATCAATACTATTACAAGTCGGGAAAGTCCTAAATAACAGCATCTTATAAAAGAGGAGGTATAAGTGTTGAGCCTAAAATAAAAGACAATCAAACATTTTAGTTAGTCAGGCAATAACTCAATCCCTATAGTGGAAGATGTGCGATAGCAAAGCTGACCGAAGGTATCGCTCTCAGTTAGTTAGAGTGTTCCAACTAAAAAATGATCCAAAACGTCAGTCGCTTCGATAAAAGATTTCAACAAAACATTTTTTCAAAGTTGGTAAGCGGTTAATCAGCTCTTCGATGTCCGCCATTGTTTGTTGTGTCAGCTTGAATCCTGTATGATAAATTACCCCAACCAAAGTAACCACAGGATTTTTGCCTTTGAAAGTTAGGCTAGAAGCGAATACGTAATACGGTATCAACGCTGTTGAGTAAGCTACCACACCAATGTTGCTCAAGCCAACCAAAAGCACGCTCAACAGGATTATATCTACTATGATAAGGAGGATAATAAGCCAGTTGAATTGTCAGTTGAAATCTGTAAGCGAATTGAATTTTGAATTTTGAATTTTGAATTCTGCCTTAACGACCTTAGACTATCACTTAGTTGGATTAATGATTCTGGAGACATAAACCATACTGCACGCTAATTGTCCTCTCAGTATCCCTGGTTTTGGATCACTTTTTCCTTGGATTACACTTAGGATAGTGGATTAAATAACCTGTAACTCTGGTTTAGGGGTGTAATTCCAT
>CAKZGI010000454.1 GCA_936914905.1 uncultured Trichormus sp.
GAAAAGTCTGTGGTGGTTCTGTTTCTATGGAGCGATTCCAACATACTGCCAATTTGTTGAGGGTTATACAAACTTGTTGCCCTCAAGTAGTTTCTCTAATTGAGTTGTTTGACCAACCTATCAAAGGGATAGTTAACTCTGCTTTACAGATACCTTCTTTAATCCCTCTAGGTTAGACTTGAATCCTTACGTATTTCATCGAAACTATGTATGGTATTAGTTATCGTTTAAATTTAAAATAGATGTAGGAATGTAAGCATTCAGCATTTTCAGGTTAACACTGAAAATGCCTCTTTGATTTGGTAATTAACCAACTTCTCAAACATTATGACTCCTGAATTCTTACGTAGGACTATCTTCTATAGGAACATTAAGCAGTGTTGGGTTGAGACCCAAGCTAAAAATTATTAATTTATGAATCATAATCGACTTTTTAAATTAACAAGATGGCGTTTAGTTATTTGGTATACTGGTGTGATGCGAGTAATTCTTAGTTTCTGTGGATTTGGTTGATATGAGGCTATAGCTTATGCCAATTGGGTTGCATTAACGAGAAACTAAAATGGTTTGCGGGTACACTTCATGACAGCATATAACCAACTTTAAAACAACGGGTAAAGATAGAACCTGTTACCAAACAACTTTTGCTAGAATTATGTTCTGTATAAACTGATTTTCTATAAAAAATCACGATATCGTCAAAACAATACTATGTCCCTGGCACACTACATCAAGGTGATCATAATATTAATATACAGGATATTTTGGGTAAACTGATAGCTATCGAAGATTTTCCACCATTAATAAGTCAACTTTATAAAGAAAACTACTTTATCTATACATACCCAAAATCATCGTTATTGGGGGAATTTAATTATAGAACTTAGTCTGAAACATTATGATGATTATTTAGCAGCAGTCAGATTTATTTTATTTTTAGGTTTACCCTTTTCTATGTTGTCATTTGGTGTTGCTAGTTTGTGGTTAGTAGCAAGAACAATACAGCCTGTTTATGCTTCCTATGCACAAATGCAGAGCAATTTACCGCTGACGTATCCCATGAATCAAGAACACCTTTAGCTGCAACTCAAGCAACTGTAGAATCTGCATTGAGACTCAATACATTATCAGATTTTGAAGCTAGGGGGATTTTAAATCTTGTGGGGCGACAATTGGTAAAAGATTTATTATTACTTTCACGGATTGATAAACAAGGATTACTCTTAAAAAGTAAAGAATGTTATTTACAGGATTTAGTCAACGATATTGCTGAAGAAGTTGCAGTTTTGGCAATGTCCATTGATATGAACTTGACAACTTAAATTAGGCACAGAAAAATAAATATCTTAGCTGATTAACAAGTATGTCGGCTTTTATCTAATTGATTTTTAGGTGCGACTTAATATACTTTAGCTGGTAGGAAAGTAAAGATCATTTTAGACAGTAATCTCGATCAAGCTATTCTTCGAGTTGAAGATACAGGTGGGGGAACAGCACCAGTATCATACACGAATTTTTGCTATATTGTGGGTGAATTGCGATCACTCTCGCAATACTAGCGGTTCTGCTTTAGGATTACCTATAGCCAACCAATCGCGATCGCACACCACGGAAAGCTGGAAGTCAACAGCACTTTAAACCAAAGTAGTTGATTTACATTACTATTACCTCGGTTGTAATTATGGTTTTCTCGCGTGACGCTGCTGCATTAATTTCCCTAACTGAGTACGCTGTTGTGCTGTTAAAACTTGTCGTTCAGCTAACATCGTTTCAAAACGTTTATTATCAAGTTTTTGACGTAACCCTTGGATTGTTTGGTGTTGTTTACGTAACTTTTCTGGAGAAGCATCACTTGCAAACAGCGATCGCATTTGTTTATCAGCTTCCATTAATTGTAAACTTAGGGATTTAGTATCTTTTTTAGCCTTTTCATGAAGTTGCTTAATTTGTGCTTTTTGTTCACTAGAAAGATTTATTTCCTTAGCCCAAGGTGGTTCTCCATTACCTCTTTGTTCACCTCTCCTACCACTAGGACGAGGGGGAGGAAAACCATAACTTGGTTCTCCTTCACCATCTGGTCGTTGATTCTGTCTTCCTTGTGCAATAATCGGTGCTGAGTGGGTTTTGGTTATTGCGAGCGCACTACTAATAGGGATTAAAAGTGATAGTGGACCTATTAAAAACAAGTTACGTGGGTTGATCATCTTTCTGCTTAATTGCTTAATATTCTTATTTCAGCAGCCAAAAATTACAGATAAATATGCAGTTAAATTACAAATTTGTAATTCTTCTCAAAACCCCAGAGAATTAGAATAAATGAATAAATTATGACTTATGTAAGTGTCATAGTCATTCACTCTTGTAGAGTGCATCAGATGTAGAAACTTTTTAATAATAACCAGTTTATAGGTCTGATGTAACTTAATAATATGCCAGTTGCGTAAGTACTGTAAATCATAGAACTATAAGGAATCATACACACGTAGATGTAAGGCGCATTACTTAACGCCTACACAGGTTAAATAGGACTGTTATATGCATATTTTGTACATCGAAGACGAAGCAAAAATTGCCAACTTTGTCTGTGCGGGATTAAAAGAACAAGGATTTGTCGTCGATTACATTGATAATGGCGATGAAGGTTATTACCGAGCAATGGAAAATCAATATGATGTTATTGTACTAGATATCATGTTACCAGGCAAAGATGGACTAGCGATTTTAAAAGGCTTACGTCGCGCTGGACATAATTCACCAGTAATATTATTAACTGCTCGTAATGAACTAGATAACCGGCTAGAAGGATTAAATTTAGGGGCAGATGATTACTTATCCAAACCGTTTTTTGTTGAAGAATTAATAGCCAGAATTCATGCAGTTATTCGTCGCATATCTGGAGAACGTCAAAACGTCCTACGCGTCGGTTCTGTTGCACTAGATCGGATTACCCGCGAAGTAACCTGTAATCATCAACTAGTAGAATTAACCACTCGTGAATTTAATTTATTAGAATATTTAATGCGTTCTCCTGGTAGGGTATTTACCCGGACACAAATTCTCGAACACGTTTGGGGTTATGATTTTAATCCTAACACTAATTTAGTCGATGTTTGTATACAAAGATTGCGAAAGAAAATTGAAAAAGTTGCAGGTGATAGTTGGATTGATAGTGTGCGTGGTGTTGGTTATTCATTTCGTCAATCAGAAAAAATATGTGATATCTGAGAGAGAAAAGAGATATTTTTAATTTTCTGAATACAAAATATATGGAGTTTAATTTGAAAATTCGTTCATTTCGTCTTCGCATTGCCTTACTGTCAGCCTCACTCGCTGGTAGTGCATTGATAGGATTTGGTTTTGCCTCTTGGTTGCTTATCTATAAAACAAAAGTTGATGCGCTTGATGCAGAAATAAAAAGCCAGTTATTAGCAAATATCACTCGTCCACCTAGATTTGATAATACTTTACATAGATCAACCGCTTTACTAGTAATAGATAGAGATGGAGAAACATTATATCAATCAAATAATTGGCCATCTGATTTAAATTCAACAATACTATGTTCACCACAGTCTGAATTAAATTGTCAGCCGTTTCCACTACCATTACCACGGAGACAGCAACGACAATTTAAGATTCCAAATCAATTACCACCTTTACCACCACCAATGAAACTTTCTCAAGTGTCCACAAAGCAAAAATACGAGGAAGTTTGGCGAATTGGTGTGATTACATCCCCTTATCACCGTTTGATTATTGCTATTAGTCTAAGTGAAATTGAGCGGGAGATGAGTGTTATTCGCAATGTTTTTTCTATTGCAGTCCCAGTTGTACTAATTTTAGTAGCGATTGTAGCTTGGTGGTTATCAGGAACAGCTCTACAACCCATCCGTAAAGTAACTACAACTATTCGGGGTGTAACAGTCAAAGGACTAAATCAGCGCATTCCTATGGGTACAACTGATGTTGAGTTCATCGAACTAATTGCAGTTTTCAATCAAATGATGGAACGTTTAGAACGCAGCTTTCAACAAGCATCCCGGTTTGGTGGAGATGCAGCACATGAACTAAAAACACCATTAGCAATTTTACAAGGAGAATTAGAATTAGCTTTACAAAAAGCTGAACCAGCTTCCCAACTTCAGCAAAGTTTAAGTAACCTAATTGATGAAGTAAGACGTTTAAGTTCGATTGTAAGAAAACTACTGTTATTATCTTTAGCTGATGCTGGGCAAATGCGATTATATCAGATTGATGTGAATTTATCACAAATCTTAGCAGATCTTGTTGAAGATATAGAAATTCTTGCTCCTGATTTGCAGGTAGAAACAAATATTGCTGCTAATTTATGGGTCAAGTCAGACAAAGATTTACTAATTCAAATAATCCAAAATTTGATTAGCAATGCCATTAAATATAATGTTCCTTCTGGATGGTTACGAATTGATTGCCAACATAAAGATAATTTAGTTTATTTAACTGTGACCAATAGTTCTAAAGATATTTCTCCCCAGGATAAGGAAAGATTATTTGAGCGTTTTTACCGTGGTGATTTGTCACACAACCGCCAACTTGAAGGTACTGGGTTAGGATTAAGCTTATCACGGGAAATAGCCCGCGCTCATAACGGAGATTTGCAATTAGATGATACACTTAGTGGTGAGACTGCTTTTACATTAAAGTTAGGGTTTCCTACACCCGGTACCCTAACTCCTACACCTCTTTCATAGTTTCTATTTTCACACTGGGACTACAAATTTTTCACTACCGGCTAAATCAAAAGCTGTATGAATGACTTGTAAAGCTTTGACACCTTCATCTTGTCCCACAACACAACTAATTTTAATTTCCGAAGTAGCAATCATTTGGATGTTAATTTTATTTTCTGCTAAAGCTGTAAACATTTTGGCTGCAATACCTGGTTGTCCTACCATCCCAGAACCAACGATACTGACTTTGGCGATCGCATTATCTAAAACTACTTCACCCCATCCTAGTTCATCTGCTACTTGGGTTAATTTTTGTTGGGCGTTTTCTACATCCGTCCTAGCCACAGTAAAGGCAATATCCCGACGTGTTACACCATCCACTACCCGGCAGCGTTGGGATTGAATAATCATATCCACGCTGATGTTATATTCTGCCAATAATCCAAACAATTTTGCAGCCATCCCTGGTTGATCTGGAACTTGGCGAATTGCTAACCGCGCCTGATTCATATCTAAGGCCACACCACGCACAGCAGGAGATTCAGGAGTTGGGGACGCCAGGATAGCGGGGGAAGCAGTAATTTCAAAAGCGTTACAGAGGGCAACAATAGCACGATCGCAATCTGTCGCATCTACCAAGCAACTCACTTTCACTTCACTGGTAGAAATCATTTGAATATTTACTTTAGCTTCCGCTAAGGTAGCAAATATCTTGGCAGCCACACCAGGACGGCCAATCATTCCCGCCCCAGAAATACTTACTTTAGCTGTATTACTTTCTACTAAAACTTCAGCTTCATCTGAATTAGGTTGATTTCTCAAGGCTGGGGCAATAGAGGCTGCTAGAGATTTAGCAGGTTTTAATATATGTGTATTTACTGTAAAAGCAATATCATTAGTATTACCTTCATGAATTGACTGAATAATCAAATCCACATCAACATTTTGCCGGGAAATTTCCCCAAATAACCGCGCTGCTACCCCCGGCTTATCTGGTACACGCAGGAAAGACAATTTAGCCTGGTTTATGTCAAATTCTATCGCATCCACAGGACGAGCTAATTCTAAATTAACGAGTGATCGCTCTTGAGTTCTGGAAGTTGTCACCCAAGTACCTGGTTGATCCGTCCAACTTGAGCGGACCACCAAAGGGACACCATAATTCCTCGCTATTTCTACCGCACGGGGATGTAATACTTTCGCGCCTAAACTAGCTAATTCCAGCATTTCATCACAGGTGATTTCTGTCATTAACTGGGCTTCCGGGACAAGGCGGGGGTCTGTAGTTAGAATACCTGGTACATCTGTATAAATCTCACAGAAATTAGCTCCTAATGCCGCTGCCAAAGCTACTGCAGAAGTGTCGGAACCACCACGTCCCAAAGTGGTAATTTCCATTTTTCTAGCGCTAGAAATACCTTGAAATCCAGCCACAACAACCACTTTATCTAAATTAATCTGCCCTATCAAACGCTCTGTTTCAATATGCAAAATCCGAGCGCGGGTGTGTTCAGCTTCAGTAACAATTCCTACCTGAGCGCCAGTCATAGAAATTGCGGCTTGTCCAATTTCCTGCAAAGCCATACTCAATAAAGCAATCGTGACTTGCTCCCCAGTAGAAAGCAGCATATCCATTTCCCGACGGTTAGGACTTTTAGAGATTTCATTGGCTAGTTTGACCAGTCCATCAGTGGTTTTTCCCATGGCGGAAACGACTACTACAACGGAATTTCCTGCTTGCACAGTTTTGTAAACCCGCTTTGCAACCGCTTGGATACGTTCCACAGAACCAACAGATGAACCACCGTATTTCTGAACTATAAGGGCCATAACTGTAAATGTTTGAATATTCAATCAATTGTGCTGGCTGTAATCAACACTTCTATAGGGAAGCCTTGAAACATGACCAGATATTTAAACTTCTAAAATATCAGAATCAGTGATCGCACAAACCCATAAACTTATATTTTTTTGTGTATTTTGTTTGTGGGAAATTTTTGCTCTACCGGATCTGATCTCAGAGTATCCCATTAAAGCTGCTGCTACTAACAAAGAACGACTCTACCGTAGTTGTTATCCTTAATTACCAGTCTAAAAGTGGGAACTCTTAACAGGGAACGGAGGAAAGAGGTATCATTTTGCGATGACGTTACAAATTATACTAGGTTACTAATACATAGTTAGCTTTTGTAGGGATTTCTTCGTATATATTGCATATTAGTACTTTAGGAGCAAAAATTTAGTATTTTCGTATTTCTTCCTGCTGAATCTTAACTTCTTCATTTGCAGTTTTAATTGAAATATCAATCACCCATTTCAACTTTGACTTATCTCCTTTTAAATGTTCAGCTATAGAATTTGCCACTGAATAAACTGCGCGAATAAGTACAACATAATCAAATATATTTGCCATAATTCACAATGTTTCTACTGTCCATTCTGCGTCTGCTATTAGTGTAGTACGAATATCTTTGTTCATACCTTTCGAATTAATAGCTAAAAATATTTTATCTTTAGAATATAAAGATGCGTTTCTAGATGATGATCCTTTCACTTCTATAAATGCTTCAGCTTCATTTTCATCAGGTACAACAATCCTATGTAAAATCATATATCACTCCTTAATAAATACTTGTATTCCTTCTGTCGTTTATAAGGAAAATCAGCTCCATCAATTGTTGTAGCTAGAATACTTTCTAGTAATACTCTGCCTACTTAATCAATCACCAACTATTCCTTCTAATGTTGTTACCAGGCCTTACAAAATCTCGTGGTCATCTATATTCTGATTAGTTTTCTTACTATTAAGAATATATGCTAATCTTCTAGCTGCTAGCTTTGATATAGTATTAAGTGGAACTTACCAATTATTTTCCTTAGGTCAGATTTATTTCTGATAAAAATAAACCTCTGGAAATTGGTAAAATTATCGAATCTTTATGTATATAATCAGGCTCAAACATTTAGAAATTATTTGTATCTATGCAAAGTTAGTCAATTAGACTTTTCCCTATCTTTCACATTTTTATATAAAGGCCTTTAGTTATTGATGCTTCTACATCAGAAATCATTACCTGTAGTCTTTACCATTCTTGAAACAGATCATTGGGAGTTGCATTTTGAGGCTCAACATTGCTATTAATTCCAGCTATAATAATTAGTTTGTATTCATAGTCTTGAACATCTTTCGTGTCAACTAGCGCAAACTCCCTTGTTTCATTTACTTATTTTAAATAAACGTCTATATAACCTTTCATGAAATCAATAGCAATAGCGTGTATTATACTGCTACTTTGATCAGTATCGTTAGTATTTTCAGTATCTAAATCTGGGTTAAATTCGTTTTGTATGGATATGATAACCCCCTAACTTATTTGAACCTGTTCTTTTTTTTAGCAGCCAAAGTTCACACCATTTTCTGGTACTTTCTAAGTTGATAATTGTAAATTCGTTATCAATAATTAATTAACTAACGATTTCGTGAGTGGAAATATAAACTCCATGTAGAGCAGCATCTGTAACAATAAATTGTTACCCCCAGAACTAACTACACGATTAAATTCTAGTATAATCTTTTACATTTGGGCAAAAAAATATGGATATATTAATCGATATATTAATAGCTGGTCAATTAATAGGTGGTAATCTTTTTTGCCTGGTGTGATTTTTCTCTCGTTTATTAGACTTTCTATTATAACACTGTAAGGCTTGAGGTGGTGGGGTATTGACAAGTGTGATACGTGAGGCAGAATATAGCAAGCAGTTATGGAAAAGAACCTGCCACAAAAACTAGACAGATAGATATTGAAGCAGTTGGCAACAGAGCAACTGCTAGAAATCATGATTCAGCAGGGTAAAAGTATAGAGAAGCTAATAGTAGAACTGGAAAAAGAAATATAGAAACTCAAAGTCAGTAGAGATTTAGACAGCATCAGATTATGGAATCCACCATCGGTAGACATCCTCAAAAAACCGAGAACAAATAACAACAGAAACCAGAACAAAACCAGACACCAAAACGGAAACCAGGAGCACAAGGAGGCCATAGGGGAAAAACGAGAAAGGGGTTTAGTGGAGTAGATAGATTTGAGATCCTGGGACCGCAAGTGTGTGGATGGTGTGGTCA
>CAKZGI010000455.1 GCA_936914905.1 uncultured Trichormus sp.
ATTGAAAATCGTGCTTCTTGTTCACGATCGGCCAATGATCGTAAAGACTATCACCAATTCACATGGGATGATGGATTACTTTTTCGAAACAACCAATTATACATTTCGGATGGCTCTTGTCGACTTCAAGTAGTGCAACATCACTACAACACATAGGGGTGTTAGCGACGCCCCTTTTTTTCAAACATAGCGTCGCTAAGCGTCACCAAGAATATGCGTCGCTAACAGTGTCGCTTAGCGACGCGCCCCAAATTTAGCGACGTTTCTACACTGGAATGCATCGCTAAGCGACGCTTCACAGTGAGCGTCGCTAACTGGGAGGCTTAATGTGTCGCTTAGCGACGCACATTTGTATTTTTTTTATGAAAAGTGGAGAGGGAAAGTTTATTTCCCTCCTCGTTACACTACTCCCTGCTCGCCCTCCTCCCTGTTGCTCGCGCTCCTCTCTGCTCGCCCTCCTCTTTATTGCTCGCCCTCCTCCTTGCTGCTCGCCCCCTTCCCTGCTGCTCGGCGTCTTGCTCGGACTGCTCAACTTCACTGAAGGTAGGCTTTGAAATTCATAAAAACCATGCATCCATCCATCCATGTAACCATCCATGCAACCATCCATGCATCCATGCAACCATGCATGAATCCATGCATCCATGCATTCATTTACTCATTCATGCAACCAATATGCATCCATTCATTCAATAGGCTTGGAAATTCATAAAAACACACACATACATATGATTACACACATGTAGTACACACATTAACATACATATATATACATCCATGCATCCCTTCATTCATTCAAGATTGCAAGAATGAATTCATTTATCGACATGCATCCATGCCTCCATACATCCATTCATCCATGCAACCAATCATCCATTCATCCATTCATCCATGCATCCATGCAACCAATCATCCATGCATACATTTATTCATTCATTCAAGATTGAAAGAATGAATTCATTCATCCACATGCAACCATGCCTCCACATTGTACATGCATCAAACATATAACTATGCATTAAGCATATAACTATGTACGCATGTATGGATTTATGCTTAGTATGTATGTATGAATGTGTGGATGTATGTTTCGTATGTATGTATGTGTGTGTGTGTGTGTGTGTATGTATGGATTTATTCTTCTAGGGAGACTGCGCCGAACACCCACCGCTTGCTAGTGCAACCTCGCTGCCCGCCACCCACTGCAACTGGTTGCCCTTTTCTCTAACTATGGATATCAGGTATGTAACATAATATGATCTATCTACCTATGCACATTTTGCTTACTCTCTATTTCCCAAACGTGTACCATTTCCCAAATATTTTCATTCATAGACATAAACTCTCTATTTTTTGTGGTGCTAATACAAAGACATTATTTTTGTGTATTGCAGCATGGAAAAAAGGCTAGAATCATTGCCCACTTCAAGACCGGGTTTGTTGCTTATAGCCCAAGATATTTACAGGGATATAGGGCTCTTTAAGGGGGAGCGTGAAGAGAAAATGGAAGTTTTAAAGATGTTAAGCTTAGAAGAGTTGAGGAGTTACGTGGTCACCAGAATCTATCTGCACCAACAAAGGTTTAGCCACTCATCCGCCGCACCTAGCACAACTGTTGCAGCGCCTGCTGCCCCAGCCACCCTAGGAGATGGAATGTCGGCAGCAACACCAGAAACATCAACACCCACACCAACGCCGGTTGGTGCACCAGCACCAGCATCACACCACACACCTGCCTCTGTAGCATCTAGGTTAGTTTTCTTTCAAGAAGGTTATCATTGAATGCGATAAGGTTTAGGGTACAAATAATTTAAGCATCCTGCTAGGGTTGGTGCTGATGTTGCTAGTCCGAGTGACCATTCTGCACCTGTTCGAAACAGGTTAGTAGATTTAAAACAAAAATTGTTTATATTATCAAGATTTAATGTCTTATATTTTTAAATATTATTTTGACAGGTCCAGGCGATCACGTGCGAGGAGGGAGCCGATGTCCGCCCCTAGTGCAGAAGAGCCACCCCAAACACCGGCACAATCTTCTACACAAACATGTACAGGGTCTCTCGGTATCACTTGTGATATTGACGAGAACCTTGACATTGTTCGTACAGGAGGTGGGACCCTGTTTAGGAGGAGGCTTAAAGACTTGGTAGAGTCTTATTTACCACAAATAGAGACGCCTTGGAGGTACAAACTTATGTGCAATACTCATTTAATTCAATCTGCGATGTTGATTTTATAATTAAGTCCTTAATTTGGTTTTTGTTACAGGGATCAAGACGAGACGCATAAGAAATTTGTCATCGAGGCCTTGCAAAGAGAATTTGGGATTGGATGGCAAACAAAATCCATCCTAAAGGAGATTTCAGCCCTCCTTCGACATAGACGAGATCGTGCCAGGTATTTTCGATGTCCTATTGTACTTACAATTCATACATGTATTATATATCTATTGTATATTTAAGTGGTGTTCTAAATCGTATTAGTTCTAACTGATGCACGTAATATAACTTTATTAGTCCCTGAGTGAGTCTTAAGGGAATTGAACCCTAAAACGTTAATACGTTCACCATGAGACTCTCCTGCCCACCCCACCCAAAATGTTAATATATTTTTAACAAGATTTTGGATAACTATTAGTTAGAATATGTGACAATTACCAAATTAATTTCAGATACAACCATTCGAGCTATCTCGTATTAAGGCGACTCTTCGCTGTATATTTCGATGTATAAGTTGGAGACTTCTGTGTCCTGTATTAATTCTTGGTGTTCTTCTTCTGTAACGTCAATCGGAATATCGATGTCCTCTTGCTCTTCGTCTTCATTCTCCTCTGGCTCTTCATCTTCAGTGTCCTCCTGCCCTTCGTTTTCATTGTCCTCCTGCTCTTCGTTTTGCTGATTCTTAGTTACCTCAAGGGGATTTAAAGACACCATGTCATGGGTCTCTAATTCCTCTCCATCATCAAGTACATATATTGTGTTTAATATTTGTGAACTCGAGTCAAATATTCTCTGCCCTCGTGGATTAATATGTATGATTTGCCACCACGAGCTCTCTAATGGGTTTGGATTCTTATAAAAGAATGCTTGTTGGCAATGAGCAGGTAAAATATATGGCTCTTTAGTTGCACGTAACAACTTTGTAGAATCTACTGACCAAAAACCTGAGGGCTCAAGTCGCATTGTTGCACGAGAGCCTTTGTACTCAGCTCGAAACCAATCTACTTTTAGAATGACCTGGAACATCAAGTTTAAGAATTAGTTCTGTTTTGTACACTAATATTTCAATACTGAGGGACAATTTATATATGAATACCTGTTTTAAAACACGAAAATTTACTTCATATATGGCTTGTATAACACCTGCGTATCCCAACTCGTCTTCAATCATATTATTGTCCTTGCTGCTTGCGCGTGATTGTTGTTCAAATGATGCTACCACACAGGAGTCTTGTGTGGTGCGCAAGTCATCTAACTTCTGGATTCGTAGATGTTGTCCATAGGCCCACATACTACTATAAGCTCTGACCTACAATCCAAATTGGACATTAGCAGCAAAAAAACTGAGTTAAATGTATATACATTCAGGGTTTTACGTGCTATCTATACCACTCTATCGCAACCAATGCTAAGTTCTAGTTGCTCTCTTGTAACTTCTTCTTCATTTTGTTGGGCTTGTTTTATTCTTTCTTGAATCCATTCCAATAGTGATGGAAGTCTTCTAGCTTTTCTGCCTCGTCCCCTTGCATCATTTGAATATGTGACCTTATACTCCTCCAAAAATGTGGTCATGCATTCTGAGTTGTTAATGATAAATGTCGTCAAATTCTCTTGCTCTTCATGTGAGAGTCGAATCGGTGACCCCTTCCCACAAAGAACTTCCTCTGTCATTGTTGATGACTCGTCATGTGTCCAATTGAGAGGTGCTTCTTCATGGGCTTGTGGCAAATACTCGGAGAGGTAGTACATGCACTCTTGGTGTAGCCATCCCTCTGCCATTGAACCTTCGGGTCGTGCTCTTTGACGAACGAATCTCTTTAAAACACACATAAATCTCTCGACCCAAAACATCCATCTAGTATTAACTACACCTGCAAGCTCAATTTCTTCAACAAGGTGAACCAGAAGATGGACTTGAATATCAAAAAATGAAATTGGAAGTTCTTTTTCCATTAAACATACAAGCTCATAAACTTCCCTTTTACGTTGTGGTATTTCATTTAACCGTATCTCTTTGGAGGAAATCCACCTAGCCAATGATCCCAGCCTGTATATAATGTCACGTATTGCTTGTGTCAAGCAACCGTCCATAACAAGTGGTAGAACATGCTACACAAACAATATTACACATTAATATGTTAATTCATATTAATCAAACGATTATATCAAACGATAAGAAAACGATTTACCTTAATAAAGTTATGCCAATCATGAGTTTTAAGCCCAGAGAGTGCAGTATCATCCATCGTAAAAATATTGCGTAGAGATGCACCATGTTCTGTAGGCATCTTGATCGATCTTATCCTGTTATTAAGGATTGTTATTTCCTCGGGTGTCAAAACCCAAGGTGCCTTAGGGTATTCGATGACCCCTGAGATAGGATTCTCTCGAGGCCAAAGGTGTGGTTTTGAGTTATACTCTACTAAGGATGATCTTGATGCAGGAGTGTCCTTTAGTCCTACAAGATGTTTCCATAGGGAGTGTCCTACATTTTTAAATATATGCATAGGATCTAATAGATGACAAATTTTTAGATGTCTCCAATACTCTAATGTAAACCATATAGACATATTAGGTTCCATCCCTCTTTTGTTAGATGCACGACTACGTCGTTCATTATCATCATCGCTAAGTATATCTGCATCTACATCAATTAGGGGTCCAACGGTCCATTTTCTATACCAGTCTTGTGGAGTTTGGCGTATAGGGGGGTTTCCTCGCTCTATTTTGCTATCAAAATGACGAGCATGGGATCTCATCCGTAATGGATGATCATCAGGCAGAAATCTCCTATGCCTAAGATAAACATTTTTGTTTAGAGACTTACAATACGTAGATCTTAACCAATCACCACATGGAGGGCATGCTTTATACCCTTTTGTCCCTAGACCTGAACAAAACCCATACGCGGGAAAGTCATGAATAGTCCATGCTAGAATCCCACGTATGGTGACAACTTGTTGGTTTTTAGGTTTCGAGGTATCAAGAACATTGATACCTCTCCACAAATTCTTAAGATCATCAATTAAAGGGGCTAAATATATATTTATATCCTTAACTTGTCTTTTACCTGGGATTAATAAAGACAATATCAAGTGTTCCTTTTTAATTCCTAAATATGGTGGTAAGTTATAGTTTATTATGATGACAGGCCAAGTAGACCATTTAGATGATTGCATCGAAAATGGATTTACTCCATCTAGACCTACTCCTAGTTTAAGGTTTCTAGGTTCATTCTTAAACTCTGGCCACATTTGGTCTATATGTTTAAATGCAGGACTATCAGCTGGAATTCTCATGACATCATCTTTACTAGTATTATTAGAATGCCAATCCATTAATTTAGCTAGTTCAGGAGTACGAAACATGTGCTCTATCCGTGGTCCTAATGGGAAGTGGCGTAATACCTTCCTAGGGACATTACGGTCCTTATAACGAGATGTTTTACAAATTGGACAAATTGTAGACTTCTCATACTCACCTCGATAAAGGATACAATCATTTTCGCATGCATGGATTGAGTTGTAGTCCAATCCAAGCTTGGTGATCATCTTTTTTGCCTCGTCCCGTGATTTGGGTAGGATGTTTCCTTGAGGAAGAAGTTTTGTTGAAAGCAAACTATAAGAAATAATGACCAATATCAGTTATACATGCATTTATATATTGTTATCTTAGTAAAAAACATTGAACAAAGTAAGTGATATCCTTACGATAACAACGCTGTAACTGAAACATTGCTCCAACCGAACCGATTTTGTAAGTTTAATATTAGAAGGCTTGCACTTAATCGGGTTAGAGAACATCCAGAATACAATTTCTTTGTTGCCTCAGCTCGAAGAAACTGCTCGTGCGTAGAAACGTGCTCCATGTTTCCAAACCAATCATCTATCCACTCAGCCATTCCATCATCATGGTCATCATCACCAATGTTTTCTTGTTGGGTATACATCGATGACTCATGCATTTGCTGATCATGTATGCGTCGTCTATCATAGGTATCCCGATCACTTTTACGAAGCACATTCATGTAATCCTTAGGTAGAGGAAGATTACATTCGTTGGAGATCACATGATGATAGTCCATATCAATGTCCCTAAAAATCTGTAAGATAATATATATGGAGTGTGATAATTAAGAAAACATTATTATACACTACACACAGATAGTAATACAATTCGAAGAAGTCATCATTCTCATTTATTCATAGAAATATTGTAAATCAAATACAAAAAACTGGAAGTTATATTGGAGCTCTATCTTGTCGACGCCAAGGGTAGTTAACAAATATTTCTTCTCCAACACGTAAGGTTCTAATAGCAGCCACTAAGATATAGCTTGATACATCACGAGTCATATACTCAGGAATATGACTATTACTACATTCTACAAACACACAATTTGTGTAGTGGTTTCTCCCTCGACTGCTATTAATTAGTCCAGCAATATTTCCTTGTGTATAAGGCCTTCCGTCAATATATATCCTCTCACCAAAGGCACGAGCCCTATTTTCTTCAAATAGAGAAGCTGCATTCACACAAAGACCATAAGTTGTCATGCTCCTTGTATATCGTACTAGTTGATGCCATGTAGACCAATTGTACATAGGACCACAATATGACATCAACGTAACCTCTGAATGTGAAGGGACATGTATGTCTTGAGCAACAAATAGGCCGCGACCTCCTCCGGAGATTGTAGATGGAGCTATTATAAACCGTCTACCCCAAAAGCTAAAAACTTCACCATCTAGTGGCATTGGGGTACCGCTTGGCCACCCCCCATACTCTTCTCGATTATATCCATGCAATAAGGATCGTAAGGCTTCCGGTATCGGATAATCATTAGCTGTCTCTATCTCTTGACCGGGACACATTGAACGACGAACCACAGATCGCTCCAACACTTCCAACGCTTGTCTAGCTCTAGATGATCTTCTAGTGCTAAATATATATTGAGAACTTTCACCATCATCATCATCATCATCATGTTCTTCCTCATGAGGAATATATCTAACTCTGTTTCCCTATTGATTGCATCCCATAGTTAAATCGTATATAATTATAAGATCATTACATCCAAATGTAAAATAATAATAACATATACTTTAGAGTTTTGAAAATACCATTGGCTGATCACCGCGTGTACTAGAAGGTGGGGCATTGCGATGCAATCCATTTGTGAGTTCATGCTCACGAACTATATCGGATGGTCTTCTAATTGAACCTCTGCATAAACGACACCAACATATTATATTTGTCGGTGTTGAATCCTCCTCATTAAAAAGTTGTCTCGTCCTTTGTTCACTCGTTGCATATCGGTCAATCATAATTGGAGGAGGTACATGACAAGGAGGTGGAGATGGAGTTCGAGTAGATGAATCTGAATCTGCATATTTGAACAAATGACAATATTGTGAATTTTCTAACATTATGATATTTTTTTTATATTAGGCGATATGCTAAATCTGGAAAAAATATTACAAGACCCCTTTCGCTTCAAAAAAGCACTTGGGCATGTTTTCGGAAAGAGGCACGATTAAATGTACAAGCGACACAACAAAAGGTATTTAGTGTTTATGTTCACTTGATATTAATCTTATAGTTTATTGTTAATAAACTATTAACTATCTACTTTTTTAACTAGGCTGCAGCAGCAAGTCGTATACGTCAAGGACGTGTATCTCGACTAGGAAGTGGAGGAATTAAGGGGTTTAGGGCCCAGTTTGTACGTGCAATGCTATTATTTTAATGAACAATTTATACACCAGCTAATAACTAATATCTAATTTCAATCAGTTTTAATGCTTCATGCAGATGAAAGACTATGGTCGTGCTCCTACAGTTGACGAGCAAAAAATAGCCACATTTAACGGCTATAAATTCTTAACATCTCAGTTTCCTCCATCGAATTTAGAGGTATTTACTTTTCTTGTTTGTAAAATAATCTACTTACAAGTTCATTTAAATTATATTCTATGCTTATGGTTTTTATTTTTACCTTTAAATATAGGAAATCCATGGACATGATCGTCTAGAAGAAATAGAGAGAGAGGAACGTATTGGGGCGGGCCTTTCTGTGGATCCAAATGCTGGGATCAGAGAGGTGGATCATACCTCTCTTGATGAGGATGAGGCAGAGCCTTTGGGACCCCATGATTAGTATTGTAATTGTTCATGAACGATATATTTAAACTCTTTCGACTATTAATTTGTATGTATTTAACGATCTTTAATTTGATATTTAAAAAATTCATCCTTTTGTTTTACTGACCTGACATTTGTGTTGATTTGTCGAGAGAGATTACGCGAAGTCGAGGAAGAGTTGGAGCTCAGATTGAGTATTGAGTGTGCGTATCAAGAATATCACCACAAGAGGAGTAGCACGAGAGAGAGCAAGTGTAGCAGAGAGAGCTATGGTATGAGAGAGGTGGGGGGGGTTACAAGAGAGCAATAGTGTGAGAGAAAGAGATAGCACAACACTTATAGAATGAGAGAGAGCAATAGACTTGTGGGAGAGCAAGCTTTGGGGTGAAGAGCGTGGGGTTTAGGAGAGGATAATGGGGTCGTGCGGGCCTCTAATTTAAGAAAAATCGTTTTTTTTAGCCGTTGCAGAACGTCGCTTAGCGACGCACATGGAGCGTCGCTATGCGACGCTGCATATCCCGTCGCTAAGCGACGCGCCAAAACAGCGTCGCTACCAGCGTCGCCAGGCGAAGTTCATTAGCGATGCCTGCAGCGACGCCACTAGCGACGTGTTTTCACGTCGCTACTGGGGTGTTTTGTTGTAGTGTAGAAATCAAAATGAACAAAGGCTAGAACTAGAAAGTTGACACTATAGAAGTTCACCTTTGTAAACT
>CAKZGI010000456.1 GCA_936914905.1 uncultured Trichormus sp.
AGAGAGAGAGAGAGAGAGAGAGAGAGAGTTGACTTTGTGCAACTAGTCAACTATCACAACTAATGCTCATGACAACAAGGGGGACATGGATCTCGTTTTTCCCATTAGAGAAAAAGGTGGAAAAGATCTGAAAGGAAGATTTTCTTTTAGCCAATGGTAAGAGTGGCTGCCTTTTTTCAAAATTCCACCTTTCAACTCTATGCACACCACTTCTTGCACCTCCGCACCAAGCCCACCTATCTAAGAATGGTGTTGGGCATTGAGAAAGTGGTTAAGGGCTAACGAGAAAGAGGATATGGCATTGTTTAATGCCCATTTACAACAATCAGTACCCATTGGCCCAGCAAAAAGATAGATATTTCCTGAACTGTGGCGCAAGGAGGATCAGTCAAGTAGAAGAATCAACTACTCATCCCTGTTGCTCAAGAGGCATTACCTTATCAGACAATTTTCTTTCACATTGATCAATCATAGTGGCCTTACAGTTATATCATTTGTTGTGCAAACGCACATACAGTTTCCGTTCTAGCATGTAAATTTTTGCAACTGTAGATATCCCATAAGTGATGTCATGCATAAAGAATAGAAGAGATAAAAACTTCCCATAACTCTTGGGTCATTCCACAATAGACTCCGCATGATTGAAGTAGCCATATAACTAACATATACAAAAGTTCCATGGTTGTGAGGTGCTTGATGTAGGTCCTGTAAGAATGACTCGGAATAATCTGAAAGGCATATAAGCATGTGAACCACATGGATAGGCCAGGACACAAACTGCCCAGCATAAGAGAGAGTTCTATCGTCAGTATGAGTTCTCAAATCTATCCACATTTCCTCATCATTGGATCCCTGGAATAATCATCAAGAACAGGATCACTCAATGAGTTCTTTGAAGACAACCGTTTCAAACAAAAACATGTTGGCACCTGTAAAGACCATGATCTGATATAATTCATGGAACCGTCTTGCCGTATAGTATAATGGTTGCACATCAGCTGTAGCATAGGAACACTCTTATTAACATAAACATATTACATATAAATGTGCACGTGTGGATTTGATACAAGTCGAAATTCAAATTTCGTATATTCATGTGTATTAGTATCATCTTGCTGCTTTTCAATATCAACACATAACACAAACACAATCATATAGAGCGATCTAGTGGGCCTCCACTTAAGTGGAAAAATCCAAATATCCAAAACCATTACCCTATTGTTCTTTCCGAGATCGATTTTCCACCAAGAAGAAGGATGACCATCTTCAAAACATGGCCCAGCAAAAGACGTACCCTGGGAAGAGAACAGCAATATATGTAGTGCATGCACACAAATACTGAAGAATATTCCCACAGAGCATACTAACCTGGTATTGTCGTGAGACCAGGGACTTCGGATCTGTAAGCCTCGAAGGGGGGCTGCTCGCAACCACAGATATTTTCTACCAGAAATTAACCGAACAGATAACATAAGCACCCACTTGATGTAAACATACAGATATAGGTTGATGATTAGGTTAGCATTGTAATGAATAGTAAGATACCTTGGTAAGGACAGGGTTCATACACTCATGAGCACCATAGGAAGTTCCAGCATAATATATGACCCCATTGCTGTCACCATCACGGATGTAGAGAAGCTCTTTGAGACTAGAGGCACGATGACTAAACCGGATGCTATTGTATGGTAGCTGGACAAGCCTATCTCCATTGTAGGAACTATGAGGAAAATAGCACAAAGACCCTGCAATATGTAATTAAGTGCAATTGGAAAAACCAAAACTTAGCTAAAGAATCCTATTTGACACTTTTTTACAAATTGTGGACTAGTAGCTTACATCTCACGACCCATGGACCCTTTATCAGCTGCAAGATACTGCAAAGCCTCATCAACCTGCAAGAATAGATAGTCAAAAGCAAACTTCAATTGTTCTTTGCTGGAAACTTTTGCAGTAACAGAGTAAGGAATGGCGCCTACCATGTCTTTCCATTTTGAAAGGTGGGTGTTCCGATACAAGTATGTATTTGGATCCGAACACTCGAAATACAAAGCTCGGTTGGTAGCGAAAGGATTCAAGCAAGAGCATGGCGTCAACTATGAGGAGGTACTCTCACCAGTGGTGAAGATAACAACCTTCCAATACTCTCTTGAAACTATAGCAGTTGAAGAACTAGAGCTAGAAAAGATGGACATGAAGGTGGCATTCTTACACGGAGACCTACACGAAGAAATCTACATGTCTCAACCAACAGGCTTCACTACGACGGGGGGAGATCACCTCGTATGTCGATTAAAGAAGAGCCTTTACAGCCTCAAACAAGTGTCTTGCATGTGGTACGAGAAGTCCAAACACCACATCCGGCAGCTAGGTTACCGCCATACTAACTCCGACCCGTGCTTGTACGTGAAGCACGGAAACGACAAGTCCCGGATTTACCACATCTTGTACGTGGACGACATGCTCATTGCGGGAAAAGATAGGGTAGC
>CAKZGI010000457.1 GCA_936914905.1 uncultured Trichormus sp.
GATTGGAGCAAGGATTAAAATTTCTGGCGCACAGTGGAATATTGAAAGTGTCTACTAAATCCTTTCTATTCGTTGTGCTTATCTCAATGGTTTGCTTACTATTTGAGTCTTTCTACTAAAACTCTATGCTCCCAATAATCGTCAGGGACATGGTAGTAAACTAAAAAATTCAGTGGAATCTTTAATATGTTATTGGCAAGAAAATCAAGAAGAACGATAACAAGAAAAAAACCACAACTTAAATCTTGAAGGATCATTTTACAGATTGATCCTGATCCTTTCAATCCATCTGGATTGAAAACTTATGGTATTGAATTAATTGCTTATACAGCAGACGGCTATATTATCGGTACATCAGTAGATTTAGAATTGAGTGAACCTCAAGGAAAGATAGGGAAATTCATTAATGAACAGTATGGGGGGAATAAAGTTGCTCAAATTTGGGAAATAATAGATGGTAAAAGAAGCCAGAATTAATTCTCTCTCCTACTTTATTTACTGAAATATATAAGAGTTGGCTTCCCATAAAAGAATAACAGATTTATACTGTTGAGTTAAGTATTATCTGTTTATAAACTGAAATAAATTTACCTAGTTATCCAAAACGACAACCTTATGACTCTGATGAGAGTTTTACAAAAAAGCTTAAGAATTGGATTCCCAAACGTGAGTTAACAGAACAAAAATGGGAAAACCTCTCATGGGAAAGGCAAGATGAATTTGAAGAGCTGATTAAATTTTATAAAGGCAATATTATTGGAGGTTTTAAAGATGAGGGAGCTGAACTTGTCACAGTTCCTTGACCGGATATTTTTTCGTGTTGCATTCAAATTTTAGGTAAAGGACTAAAAGATTTAGTTGAAAATTTTACCTATATTTTTGATATTAATGAGCCAGATGAATTTGCTGAAATTATTCAGCAGAGAGAAGTATCTGATATTGATTCTCCAATATTTAAACTAGGTCTGCCACTATCTATAATGCTCCCAAAGTGTGCATTATAGATAGTGGCATTCAAGAAAGACATTCTCTTGTGAGAGCAGCAATTGATTCACAAACATCAACATCTTGGATTACAGGATAAACTGATAAAATTCCTGATGATGTAAAAGAAAATGGTGGACACAAAACAAGTGTAGGTGGTGCAATTCTTTATCCCATAAATATACCTCGTAGTGGTAGTGAAAAGGCTGTTTGCTGGATTCAAAATGCTAGGCTTCTTCAAGCTAATGGTAAACTGCCTGAAAAAGTATTTCCACCTAATCTAGTAACTGAAATTGTAGAACTTGATCACCAAATAACCAGTGATAGAATTTAAAAAAAAAACACTGGTTCTGTTCCTTGTAGAACTAGATATATGAGTGCTTGGGCATCAGCTATTGATAACTTAACATGGCAACAGGATATTCCTTGTATTGTTGCAGCAGGAAATCTACCTCTAGATAGTAGAATTGGACTCACAAGATTATCTGTAAGATAACATCTTAATGAAAACCGAATATACCCAGATTATTTATTAGAAGACTCATGTAGAATAGCTAACCCTGCACAAAGTTTTCAAGCTTTAACTGTTGGTTCAATAGCCTTAAATTCCTATCATGCACTACCCTACTCTTCAACTGGACAAAAGGATCAACCATCCGCTTTCTCATGTTCTGGGTTTGGAATTTGGAATACTACTAGATAGGTTTTGATATCGTCCCAAAGCTCTGAAACTGGTAAAGTTTGTCCTGCTGTTGCCTGTCGTACTGACTCTTGCAGGTCAGCTAATATTTGTGCTTTTGGTTCTTGTTCATCAATCCACGCTAAACCACTAACATTATCAGAATTGATGCAACTAATCAGCTGTTGCCAAAGTTCTACAGCAACGAGTACATCTGTTGTTTCTCCATCTACGTTGGTGACATAACGAATCTGACTTTCAATTTGTGAGGTGATTATAAACTTTTTTATCCTGTCATACTTTTATTTTTAATATATACAAGGGATTGCATAGCGTATATCCTAGTTTAGCGGTCTTTTGAAGCTAATTTTTGGACTTGGCTGGGAGTATTCCACTCTACATTCCGTACCCCCAAGCATTAAAAAAAATACCCCAGAGAAAAACGGGGTATTGCCAATTTAATTAAATCAACCTAACAATGAAGGCAAAACTGCCAAAAAGCTGTTAGTTATTAACTGTGAGTTTTTGCCAAACATGATTTTAATTGCTGACTGATTGTGATGAATATAGCTAATTTTCCGTGGCTGACGACGATTCTTTTGTTTCCAATAGCCGCGTCACTACTACTTCCTATCATCCCAGATAAAGATGGGAAAACAGTGCGCTGGTATTCCCTGATTGTGGGGCTGATAGATTTCGCACTGATTGTTTACGCTTTTTATACTGGTTACGATTTCTCTAATCCCGATTTGCAACTCGTGGAGAGTTACCCCTGGCTTCCGCAATTGGGTTTAAACTGGTCAGTGGGCGCTGATGGCTTATCTATGCCCCTGATTCTGCTAACTGGATTCATTACCACTCTGGCAGTTTTAGCAGCTTGGCCTGTAACGCTGAAGCCGAAATTATTTTATTTCTTGATTTTGTCCATGTATGGCGGTCAGATAGCCGTGTTCGCTGTCCAGGATATGCTGTTATTTTTCCTGGTGTGGGAACTGGAACTTGTACCGATATACTTCCTGTTGTCGATTTGGGGTGGTAAAAAGCGCCAATATGCGGCGACCAAGTTTATTTTATACACGGCTGGTGGTTCACTGTTTATTTTGTTGTCTGCCCTGACAATGGGATTTTATGGTGATACAGTGACTTTTGATATGCGAGTGATCGCATTGAAAGATTTTGGACTAAATTTACAACTTTTACTGTATGCAGGCTTCCTGATTGCCTACGCTGTCAAGTTGCCTATCATTCCTCTACATACCTGGCTACCTGATGCCCACGGTGAAGCTACAGCGCCTGTACATATGTTACTAGCTGGTATTTTGCTGAAAATGGGTGGTTATGCCTTAATTCGCATGAATGCCCAAATGTTGCCTGATGCCCACGCTTATATTGCACCCGCATTGGTGGTTTTGGGGGTAGTAAATATAATCTACGCGGCTTTAACATCCTTTGCCCAGAGGAACTTAAAGCGGAAAATTGCCTACTCTTCTATTTCCCACATGGGCTTTGTTCTCATTGGTATTGCCTCCTTCACCGATTTGGGTTTAAGTGGGGCAATGTTACAAATGGTTTCTCATGGATTAATTGGGGCGAGTTTGTTCTTTTTAGTTGGTGCAACCTATGACCGGACACACACCCTAATGTTAGATGAAATGGGTGGTGTTGGTAAGAAGATGCGGAAGATTTTCGCCATGTTTACCACCTGTTCAATGGCATCTTTAGCGTTGCCAGGAATGAGTGGTTTCGTAGCAGAATTAATGGTATTTGTTGGCTTTGCTACTAGCGATGCTTATAACCCCACATTTAAAGTCATCATCATCTTTTTGATGGCGGTTGGTGTAATTTTAACGCCAATTTATCTACTTTCAATGTTGCGAGAAATTTTCTACGGTCAAGAAAACGAAGAGTTAGTTTCTCACCAAGCTTTGATTGATGCTGAACCACGTGAAGTCTTTATCATCGCTTGTTTGTTGATACCAATTATCGGAATCGGTTTTTATCCGAAGTTGCTAACACAAATGTACGATGCTACAACAGTACAATTAACAGCAAGATTGCGTGATTCTGTCCCGACTTTGACAGCAGAAAAAGCAGTGGAAACTGTTTCTTTGAGTGCGCCAATCATAGGACATTAATTCCTAATATAATTACAAGTTACGAGTTGTGTTGAGGGTGGGTTGAATACCTGCCCTTTTTTCAGTCATGAAACTGGCGGTTTTATGTCATAATTCAGTATTAACCCAAGTTGCTAGTACCGCCGTGAATTTAAAATGCTTCTTTCAGAAGAGCTAAGCTAACAAAAAAGTGTAGTGCTTCCAGCAGGCTGCGCCAACAAAATTCAAAATGAATACGGCATGAGCTTTTTAGAGATTTGGAATGGTTGGTTTATTTACGCCGTACTTTACTAGTCATCTAGTTTAGGCTGAGGGAGCATCAAGTTTTAGCAGAAAGACTCAAATAGCAAGCAAACCATTGAGATAAGCACAACGAATGGAAAGGATTTGGTAGACACTTTCAATATTCCACTGTGCGCCAGAAATTTTAATC
>CAKZGI010000458.1 GCA_936914905.1 uncultured Trichormus sp.
GAAAGAACAAATGAACAAGCTTCTATTAATGAGATCCGTGCCCTCTATTTGTACATAAAGAGGTGCGCTTCAGTTACATGTGAGACAACAAATTTCACACACATCGCCCAACCTTCAGTTCCAACACAAACACATTACATTTGGGGAGAGCGTGGGACATTTATCCCAACTGTAACTCTGATTCTATTATCGGTAGACTGAGTCCTTTGAGCCTAATGCTCACATGGTTAAGATAGGCATTAATGGCTTCTACAAAGGAAAGGAAAAGAAAGGGAGCAAGTGGGCAGCCATGCCTAACCGATCTGGTCAAGGGGATCGACGGTCCTTTCTACCCTGCTATGAGGATTCTGCTAGTCGTCGTGGAGTAAAGGGCTATCACCCCTTTGATCCAACTACCTTTGAAGCCAAATCTTAGCATAGTTCCTTGTAAAACGTCCCAATCTACATTGTCATATGCCTTTTCGAAATCAATATTCTTTGCCAACGCTGTGAGCTCCCAAAAGGTGACAATGTTGTCTAGTATTGATCTTTCTTTGATGAAACCAGTCTGAGAAACATGTAGTAATTGTGGCAACGTGGGTTGTAGTCTTAAGCTAATCGTTTTGGCAAGCAACTTATAAATTGTATTAAGTAATGTGATTGGTCTCCACTTTTGTATTTCATCTGATTGCTCTCCACCCTTAGGGATTAGAAAGATCAATCCTTCTCCAAGCTGTTGAGGGAGAATTCCTGTGGTCACTATATCCAAAAAACCTTCACATATTTTATATTTTACAGTATCCCAATACCATTTAAAGAATAGAGGTGATAATCCATCTTCACCTGGGCAGCTATGTTTAGGGAGAGAATTCAATGCTTCTTCTATTCTCCTATGGAAAAAGGGACCGTTAAATTCTTCTCATCTCCTCAGTTACCTTGGGTGTTATGCTAGCCCACACTTCTTGTCTCTTCTGTAGGACTTCTGCGGAGGTCGGTTCAGCTGTCAGAAGGTCCTGGTAAAATCTAGTGGCAATTATCGGCATTTCGTCATGGTTTTTGGTAAGTGACCCAGCGCTCCTTCTAAGTTGTTTCACACCTGCATTAAAATTTTTTTCCTTGACCGCGTCAAAGAATTCCTTGTTGCATCTGTCACCTAGTTGTGTCAATAGAGCTTTTTTCCTGTGAAATATGAATTCATCTTTCTTAGTTTCTAGTTCAATTATTTATCTCTTGGCTTCAGCCATTTTGTACCTGATCCAGCTACAAGTCGGGTGACGTTCTTGAAGTCTTTGCAGCGCTTTCAAAGATCTCCTCATATTTTTTCCCTTTTTTTCTCGAACTTCAGCTTGTTGTTTCGTTTGTTCCTTGAAGAAGTTCGACATTGCTAAAACAGCTTCATCCAGCAGCTCTATTGAGTTTCCTTCTGCTGTTGATATCTTGTTCCAGAGCTTCTCTACTTCCTCCTTGTACCTTCCATCTTCTAAAATTCTGTCCGGGATTCTTAGTTGACTCCTTCCTTTTTTCCATTGTTGTCCAGGAGTAATGCTCAGTATTATAGGAGCGTGATCTGAAAGGGTTGTACCTGGTAGGATTGTTATCATCCCTTCTTTTGTTGCAAGGACATCACTAAGGTAGAATCTGTCAATTCTGGACTCATTTGGACCTCCTTGGGACAGTTCACTTGGCACTAAGGTTCCACCAAGATTTTGTGATCCTATTGCTGCCTCTTCTTGGGTCGATCTAGTTCTCCTATCTGATCTTGAGAATCTGAGAGAATCCACTCCTTTGTGAAAGTTACTCAGGTGCCACATGTCATAAATTCTTAGCTTGCGCACTAATCTTTCCCAGTTGGCTAATTCCAGTCCTTGAATTGTAGTCATACTACCACCTCTCCTGTCTTGTGGGTCCTCTAACATATTGAAGTCACCCCCAACAATCCAATTCTCTACATCTTCTGGTAGTGCTAGATAGATTTCCTCCCACAATCTAGCACGGGCTGAAGCATGGTTAGGTGCATATACATTTAGGAGTCCCCATCTTGATTCCTCGTTTTCCAAAATGAGGAATTGTGCTTTGCCTTGGGAGATTATTTCCGAATAGATTATTTACTGCCTCCGCACTCCTCTACTAGCTATACATACTCCTCCTACGTTTTCTTCTGCTCCATATCCTTGTCCCCAAAAGTGGTCCTAGTCTCCATACATCGTAGAGCCATAGTTTTCTGTTTTTGCCTTGCTTAAATGGTGTTCTTGTAGCAACAGAAAGTCAATTTATCCTTCTGTAACATGTCTATGCATTTCCTGCCTTAACCTTCCTCGCTTCCTTTTCCATTGTGTTCCTCCAAGGCCCCTGATATTCCAAGAGGCTAGTTTCATGAGTATAAATCTTTGTAATTTACCCCATCCACGGTCTTCCTCATCTTGAGACTTGGCCCTGCCACTGTTGGAGAGTTTTCCTCACTCTGGAACCCCTTTGAAGGTACTCCATTACTTATCGTGGCGGTAGGTAAATTTGCCCAAACCAAACGCCAACTGTAGTGGCCGATTGTTGCTGCCTCTACTTCTAAAAGCTGATCATCAATTCAGTAAAAATACTTGAACTCTCTTGGAACTCCACAAGAGAAAAGGAGAACTATATGCCTTGTTTCAAATTTATCTTTGTTAGGGATAATGTGAGAAATGGCTCCTAGCCAATTCTTCTTGATGTTTTGTATTATTGCTTGATTACCCATGTACTTTGAGAAAAATCTAAATTGGTTCCCAATCATTTGGAACCTAGCCTCGTCCGGTGCATTCTTGTCAAGGGCCAATCTGCATAGTGGAAAGGAATATCTTGAAGAGATGTATGGTTCCCCGTGGGTATTGTGAGATGATAGCATCACATGTATTCTGATCTTTGAGGGTTCATGTGTTTCGCTTGCTCCAAACAGCTTCGTTGTAAAATGGGAGAACAAAGCTTTGGTATCCTGTACATTGACTTCAGTTTCCAGCCCCATCCTCGGGTACAACTTAATTGGGCTGATATTGATTGCATAATTCTTTTGCATATCTTCTGGCTCTCTATAGCGCAGATATAGGGGGCGTTTTCCATTGCTTGCGTTGGCCTCTAGTTATCCTTTGCTTGTTGCTGATTGTTGAATCCAATCCATTCTTGCTTTCCCTTTTTCCCCGTGATTGCCTGGTATGGCCTCTCTCTGTGGGATTTCTTTTTGGAATTCTTGATAAACCATTATTGTGTCTTGTCCAGGTTCTGTGTTTATTGCCAACTCCTTTTCCCCTTCTGAGGATTGTACCTCCCTAAGAACTTCAAAGTTGTTATTGAGGATTAATCCTCGTTCAACTTGCAAATTCTTATTTTTCCCTACTCCATTGCCTTGTTTTTTCCTGTTTACTTGGTGCTAGTGGTCACTAGCCCCTAGAACTACCTCCGGAGTAGAGGGAGTGTTGGATGTGGTCCCATGACTGGAAGATGGGCAATTTCTTGCAAAATGTCCCCACTGCTTGCATGCGAAGCATTGAACTGGTTGCCAT
>CAKZGI010000459.1 GCA_936914905.1 uncultured Trichormus sp.
AATAAGCTGACAGTGGCACAGTAAGGAATAAGTTGTAGATCTAATGGGTGTTAGGATGGCGATCAAGCGCTCTTTCCAACATTGCAGCCTTATGAAGTTTCCAGAAAACCTGTGGGGAAAGAGGAGCATATGCTTTGGTGGTAGTTGGTGCACCTAATGTTGTTCAGCTTGTCTGCAGATATTTAGGAAGTATTGTGCTGCGAAAGTTTTGGTATTTATTGTTTGATGAATTTTTATAACTTCTAGTGGGGATTTTACTTGTCCTCATCATTTTAATATGTCCTGTTTAATTTTGTGGACACTGAATACATATAGAGGTCTCTAATTAAATGGACTATTGCTTGTGCACCTGCAGGTTGTTCTAGTGTCTGCAGACGATGTGGAGGTTGATACAAGCTCTTATCATTGCAGGTATATCATCCAGTCATTTAGAGCGGCTTTATCTTGAAAAGAAAAATCCGTAACTAAGATTCTTTTGGCGGCAGTGTCATTCGTAAGATGCCTTTGCATGCTATTGACCCGTCTCTTGCCCTTGGTTTTTACTGCCGGGGTCGAGGTGAGTTCTATTTGTTCTTTTATACTATAGAATTAACCATGCATGTTATGCTGACAAAAAGTACGGGAGTTCAAATAATGCTGCTAATTGTTATTGCAGCGGAATTTGTGGATTTATGTGCCCGAGCATCTGAGCTAGCTCGGGAATCCAGTGGGGCGCCTATGTTTACAGTGGTAGAAAACAACAATTCAAGAATTGATCCTTTCCCAGCAGAAATTGGCACACCTCCAGAACAAGGTCCATCTGAGGAGGATTGGCAAATTCTTTGATGTACCTACTAGAATTCAATAAGTTTATTGTGTACAAATTCATTCAAACGATGCTCTAACTAGATTGTATGCCCCAATTATTCATCTCTCTAAGCAAATAGATTATATTTGTTGGCTCCAGGCTGTCCTTCCATCGGATGGTTTCTTCCATTCTATGTTGACTCCAAATTGTAATCAATTCTCTTTATCCTTCATTCAGTGAAGTAATCAAGTAGAATACCAGAAATTTATGGTTTTGCAATTGTTTTTGCTTTATGTTCGATGATGTTTAGCTGTCATGTCTGTTAAATTCATATTGATACGATGTGCTGAAATCAGATAAGTCTTTTGCAATGTTAACCTTATGGTTTATATTGCTTGGGGAAAAAAGACGCTCTTGCTATTTCAATGCAACTTGGGAGTTATAGAAGTAAATGTGTCAATGAGAAGGTTATGGTAAGAGTTGATTGTTGGGGCTTGCTACATGGTTCCAAAGGTATTCATATTATAAGTTGGGTTTGTAGAAATAGATGGATTTCACTTTAGATTACAGTGTGTATTTGTGAGGGGGAGAGAGAGAGAGAAAGAAAGAATTATTAAAAGAGGCCAACATGACCCATAAGGCAAATGATACAAAATTGGATGTGTATCCAATTATGTGTGTGAGAGAGATCCACTTGACACCAATAGTGGTTGTCAAGTTGCACTCTCATGACATAGATGACCAAAGAAAGGAATCAATTGTGGTTATCAAGATGTAAATGAGTCACTCTCATGACATTGATGACGGAGATACAAAGAAAGCTCTACCATCTTATTGAGTTCCCTAATCTTGTTTTCCAATTGAAGCTTATGTTTAGTGGGCCTTTCTTTTGGCTCGAGTACAAAATTGCAGGTTTAGTTATGCAGGTCTTTCTTCTAGCTCAAGTAGGAATGTTGTTTACATGCCGCCCATCAAGCACATGACATGTGATGAAGCAGTAGGAAAATCGTTGCGTGCCCATCAAGCACATACCATGCTGTGATGAAGCAGTAGTAGGAAAATCGTTACGTGCCCATCAAGCAAATGGCATGTTTGACGAAGTAGTAGCAAAATCGTTATAGCTCACTATAACACAAGAGTCCGGATGTCAACGAGGAAACATGAGAGTCGGAATTTGTATGATACGCAATCAAGAGTCCGAATGTTAACGACAATGAAACGCAAGAGTTGGGAGATGTATGTAATTTGCGACGGTTGATAGCCAAGTCAGTTAAGTGTGAAACCAGAACAGAGAATTTTGAGAGAGCTTTGAACTTCGAATAAGCACAGAGTAGGCATAGCTCTCTCTCATGAAAGCTTGGACCATGACTGCGGGCTTGCCATGGCTTCCTCCAGGTATGCAACTGCTTCTTCCCCCTATACCTCCCTCTTGAAGAGTTTCACCAGATCACGAAATATTGCAGAGGGTAGAGTCCTCCATGACCATCTCATTCGAGAAAGTTCCGAAAGAGATGCCATTCTCATGAACCATTTGGTAGAGTTTTATGGGAAATGCGGTCTCTCTGATGAGGCCTTCTATGGGTTCTCGAGAATTTTTGCAAAGAATGTGTTTTCATGGACCATCATGATCACATCATGCGTTCAGCATAATCAAGGCCAATTAGGCCTACAGCTCTTAAGACAAATGGAAGTAGAAGGAGTCATGGCAGATGATTTTACGTATAGCAGCATTCTGGGAGCTTTTACTGCGCCAGAAAATCTAGATCAAGGTAAGTTCATTCATGCTTGTATAGTATCAGGTGGGTTTGATCATGGTGCTATCTTATCCACAGCTCTTTGTAGTATGTATGGTAAATGTGGTTGCATTGAACTTGCTCGAGATGCATTTGATGCCATGCCTTGCCATGATTCGGCATCATGGAACTCCATGATTGCAGCATATGCACATCATGGGCATGAAAAAGAAGCTCTACGGCTTTATTATCGAATGTGGAATGATGGAGTTAGACCTACTGACATGACTTTCACAGCTATTCTTCGTGCTTGTTCAAGCCCACATGCTCTTGAGCAGGGTCGTGATATCCATTCTCACATCTTGGATGGTGGGTTTGGATCGGATGTTGTGAAAACAGCTCTTGTTAGCATGTATGGGAACTGTGGCTCTTTGGAAGAAGCTCAAAGAGCTTTTCAAGCGGTTGCGCGCTATGACATAGTGTCAGTGAATGCTATGTTAGGTGCTTATATACAAAATGACCGAGGCAAGGATGCAGTACAACTATTTGGACAGATATGGGAAAGAAGACTCCAACCCACGGGCATCACATATGCAACTGCTCTCTCAGCATGTTCATTGCTTGGTGCCATAGCTGAAGGCAAGGTGATCCATGTGATGGTCATTGAGGAGGGTCTTGAATCAATCAACGTTGTCGGAACAGCAGTTGTGAGTATGTATGGAAAGTGTGGAGCTGTTTTGGAAGCAGAGCATGTGTTTGGTCTAGCATCAGAACGTAACATAGTGTCATGGAACGCTATGATGACAGTGTATGTTGAACAGGGTGAAGAAGAGAGTGCACTACGTTTATATGAAGAAATGCAAAACCAGTGTGTTGGTTATGATGATGTGACCCTAATATCAGTTCTGAAGGCTTGCAGCTTGATAGGCAGCTCGAATATCTGTAATAAGATCCATTTTGACATACTCTGTGCTGGATATGAATCGGTTCCTTCTGTAGC
>CAKZGI010000460.1 GCA_936914905.1 uncultured Trichormus sp.
CTAATTGAGTTTTTTGACCAACCTATCAAAGCAATGGTTAACTCTGCTTTGCAGATACCTTCTTTAATCCCTCTAGCTTAGACTTGCATCCTTACGAAGAAATGAGTGTTTTTCATCAATTTATTTGTATATTTTGTACCTCGCCATGCTACTTATAACTAGATATTATTGTGTGAAGAGAAGAGAGTAATTTATGATTATATATTGTTGTCAATGAATTCTATTATATCACCAATATCTAAACTATGTTGGAAAAAATGATCTTCATTTTTTCCAACAATTCCCAAAATCCCCAAGTCTAATTATCAACCTCAAAGTCAAGATACAACAATAGAAGCTGATGTTTACTTATTTAGCTGATGTTTACTTATTTAATAGATTACGACAACTCACATTGAAACAACGCATGGAAATGTTTGTTTCCCATGAACCGGGAGTAAAAAACTATGTCTTGTAAGAATTAAATCTCGACATCGGAATCTTCCTATAGAAGAAATTCGTGATATATTTACTCGTGCTGTATTAGGAGACAAATTTATTCCTGATTTCAACCAAAATGTATTGATGAAAATATATGGATTCAAGATTCAATCTCTTTAGTAGGTCTCTTTAGTAGGTGAACTGCACCAAATTTTTGAATCAATCAATATTTGTTACTATGTAAGTGATGGTGTTGCGAGTTCTATTAATGGAGAACCTCGTTCTAATCGTGATTTAGATTTAGTTATAGAGATCACACCAAATCAAATAGACTTATTGGTAAAAGTCTTAGAAGCATCTGGATATTATTGTCCAGGAGGTGCGGTAGAAGATTTGCAACATGGACATGGGAATATATGGACATGGGAATATGTTGAATATTACCCAGACAGTAACTATTACTAATGCTAATATATATATTACTGATAATTCACCTTTTGCATTCTAAAGGTGGGGATATTTTAGCACATGAAAGAAGGGTTTTATATTACTATTAATAAGTATGGGCTTAATGACTATGAAGCTAGACCTTATAACCACAAACCCTAATCGTATGAATGGACAACCATGTATTCGCAATTTACGATTGACAGTAAAGAGATTCATAGATTTATTAGCAACTTATCCAAATTGGGAAAAGTTACTGCAAGAATTTCCAGAACTAGAAGATGAAGATATTCAACAGGCCATAATTTATGCTTCTACATAATTAGAAGCTCGCATTATAGAACTGCCGTTAAACTATGAAACTGTTGGTTAATAAAGGATTACCACGTTCTGCGGCAGCTTTGTTATGCGAAGCTGTGATATTATTCATGTTGCTGATATTGGTTTGTCAGCAGCTGAATATACACAAATACTCCAAAAGGCCGAAGAGCATAAGCGTGTCGTTCATACTCTGTATGCAGATTTTCATGCATCATTAGCTCTTTCTGAAGCAACTTCTCCCTCGGTAATTCGTATTCGGATTGAAAGATTACGCGCTCAATCCTTGACTGAATTGTTAACAAAAGTTATTGGTCAATGTAAGGAAGATTTAGAACAAGGAGCAGTTGTAACAGTTAAAACTCATCGTAATTCGTGTGGGTCGTCTTCCTTGACTAAGTTGAGATGTATCACACAGATAATTTAGATCAATTATTTGCTAATATTTGCTAAACTCCAGATTCGGGAAAGATTAATAAAATATTGGTTATTGGGAGTGATCGCACTGTGACTCAAGGTGAAAGTTCTATCAATATAGAAAACATCAACCCCCAGGACTATGAATGGAGGTTCTGGCCTGTTGTCCCCCTTTATCCTTACGGTAAACGTCGCACTATCCGCAAAGAGGTAGTGAAGTATACTATCTGGATTTTTGATCAAATGCAGGGGGTTTTCTATGTAGTTGTGCCGATCCGCATGACAGTGGTAAAGTTAGAAAATGGCGGTTTGCTGGTTTATGCACCTGTCGCACCAACAGGAGAATGTATCTGTTTAGTAAATGAGTTGGTGGCAGAACATGGTGATGTTAAGTATATTATTTTGCCAACGATATCGGGAATAGAACATAAGGTTTTTGTTGGACCCTTTGCGCGATGCTTTCCCACTGCACAGGTATTTGTTGCACCCGAACAGTGGAGTTTTCCGGTAAATTTACCTTTGAGTTGGTTGGGTTTACCAGAGAAAAGAACTCAGATTTTACCGGAAGATAGTCAAAAAACCCCTTTTGCAGATGAGTTTGATTATGCAATACTGGGAGCGATTGCTCTAGGCCCAGGTAAGTTTGCAGAGGTGGCTTTTTTCCACAAGCGATCGCACATACTCCTACTTACAGATACCATAGTTTCAGTACCAGCAGATCCACCTGCGATCGTCCAACTCGATCCCTACCCCTTGCTGTACCACGCCAAAGATAAAGCTTATGATATCGTAGCTGATACCCAAGAAAACCGCCGTAAAGGATGGCAACGCATCACCTTATTTGCCTTTTACTTTCAGCCCAGTGTGGTAGACTTACCCAAATGGAAAGATGTATTTACAGATGCCTGGAGAGCCCCACAACGCAACAGAAAAACATATTTTGGCTTTTTCCCCTTCCAATGGCGACAAGACTGGGAAAGGTCTTATGAAGCGTTAAGAGGAAATGGACGGATATTTGTTGCACCGGTTTTACAGAGTTTAATTCTTAACCGCGCACCGCAGGAAACAATAAATTGGGCTGATGAAGTAGCAAAATGGGATTTTCAATGGATAATTCCCTGTCATTTTGACGCACCTATTAAAGCTGAACCGCAACAATTCCGGCAAGCATTTTCTTTTTTGGAAAAAAATCCCAGTGGGGGTTTATTTAATAGTAATAGTTATCCTTTACTGGAGGATGATTTTCAGGTCTTGCGAGATATTGATCAGGAGTTGAATAGATTTGGTATTGTGCCACCTGCAAGGGAGAGGGTTTAAAGCCAGTGATGAGAGATGTCTAATATTTATTGGTCAGTTGTATTAGGTAGCTGATTGTTAGTATTCTTAACTAGATCTAGTTGAAGTTGTATTGACTGTTCAGATTTTGTCTCCTTTATCTGTTGAGATTTCTCTTGTATATTAGAAGGTATAATTTTCTTATTTTTCGGATTATATTTTCCCATGTCTGGACTATTGTCTAGTAAGTTGGCAGGTATATTTGAATATTCATTTAAAGTATAGAAAGCACCTCTGCCTCCGATTCCCATTTTAACTAACAGTCCTCTACGAACAAGTTTACTCAGTAAGTAACTTGCTTACTTACCATTCATGCGGCATAATTCAGCAGTTTGGGTTCTTGTAATAGTTCCATTAGTCTTAATATACTTCACAATCATTTATTCCTTTTGTAGTTCATCAAAACCACGAGGACGAATATATGCAGATGAACGACCCATTTGACGATAAACAGAAGCACTCAGAAGCACTCAAATGATACTCTCCCTGTCGTGCAGTTTTGATACGTTCTACTAAACAATTTTCTATTAATTGTTCAAGTAAATGTCGAGCCTGATCTTCTCTTTTCTGGATTAGCTGTGCTGCTTAATTGGAATTAAGTTCTCTCTCTTGCAATAAATAACTGAGTAGTATTAATTCATCTAAATTAAACTGTTGATTTCGAAGTTCCCCTTCAGATAACATGATTTTTACAAACTCTAAATCAGCATCTCCACCTGCTAAACCTACAGTAACTTTTATATTGCTAATAGTTGAATAATCTGGTAGTTGATGTCAAGTTCTTAATTGACCAGAATATATCAGTCTTATTCTCCTTCCAGTACCTTCTACTAAACCAATTTTCTTAAAAATATCGGTAGGTAATAGATTTCTTGGCAAGGGTCTACTAACCAACAAAGAATCTAATCTAATTCCTTCTACAAAGCCCCCTGGATTGATAATCCTTAAAAAATTATCATGTATTTGAATGTGAACTGCTCCCATGAGATTATAATCCCGATAGGTAAGTGGATTATTAAAAGCTTCACGAAATACAAGGGGGTCATAAGCTGGAACTCCAACCCGAAATAAATCAACAGTTAATTCATATTCTTCATTTCTTAGACTAAATGCCTCCATTAGCCTTTAGAAAATAGGCAATCATGGCCAACGAGAAAATTCATTAACAGCAACATCTTGACTTCGTAAAACTTGAAATGCCACTTCATGGGTGGGAAGATATTCATTAATAACCGTTCCTTTGCCAATAATTAATAAACCTGCAAGGCTAGGAATTGTATCATCTCCACGTACTAAATTTAATGCTTTTGCTAACTCTAAATCAGATAAATCGTGAAGGGAGATATCACCGCTATATTCAGTTAATAATCTTCTTAATCGCACAAATTCTAATAGATCTAAATCATTCCAAGTAGTACCAGACATTACTCTTGCTGATACATCACGTTGACCTCTATCTGCATACTAACTATTTATTTCACTTGGATATAGGGGTCTACATTCAGGTTGTCATTGAGTATTTAAAATTCGTTTTAAGGTTCTTCCATCACTGGTTTACACTAATTGTGTAGGAGGAGCTACTCTTACTATAGCTATGGTATTTCTGATAAATTAATTATTTGTGTATCTACACTTAATGGCGGTACGGTTCTATTAGCTACCATTGCAGATAAATAACTAGGAGGAAATTTTAAATCTTTTTTATGTAAACCTGTGAGCTTACCATCATCTTCTACACCAATTAATAATGTACCACCACTGGTATTGGCAAAACACACTACTGGTTCTAATAAATCTTGATCACTCAGACAAGCAGAATCACTCTTAAACTCTATAGTCAAAGTTTCACCATCAGCTATGAATTGTGTGAGTTCATCTGGAATCAGATTTTATTCTGGATTCCTAGCGTTCACCTTTTAGAAAAATAATTTTTATAGTTTTGTTAAGTCAACGGCTATCATTGCCATATAAAAATACTAGCATTTTTTCCTGTTGCCACCTGGAAGTGTCGTTACTATGCAGTTAACAAGCTAACATGATTACTCTAAATTAGAGTAACCCACTTTCCTAAAATTCTCAGTTTCGTTTTCTTTGGAAATAGATTCCCAACTTCTCAAATACGTCTGGTATCTGGGTATTAAAATATCCTGACTCCTGAATTCTTGAATCTCTAACTTCTCATTCCCTTAAACCGTTCTTTTGCCCCTTCAAAAGCCTCTTGCATCACATTTTGAATTTTTTTGAGTATCGGGTTTTTTCCCACCCATTAAATCAGCAAAATATACAGAAGCAGCTTCACCCAAAGACCAGGTATAAGCACCTGCCCAAGATGCTGCAATGATACTACCAAAACCAGGGATAAATTTAATTAACTCCGCTGCTACGGCTTGAGCAATAAAACCACCTACTATGGTACTCACAATACCCCCAGCTTGAGATGGTGTCAACATATGACGATATAATTTACCCAACAGTCCCACCATTGAGACTTGCAAAGCCGTTAAAACAGGCATGGTTGCAAAAGGTAAAGGTACTGCGGCTAAAGTACCTGCCATAATCGAAAAAGGTCAAATATAACGTATTGCAGCATCTCGATAAATATTACCTAATTTCTTACCAGCTTGTTTATCTAATAATTGATAAATTGCTTTTGATTCTGCTTCGGGTAACAGTTCAGCTAAATTATCTCGCAGTGCTTCTAAAGCATAAAAGACCGGATCATAACCATCTGCTTCTAAAGTAGAATCAATCAAAATTGCACGATTATATAAACCAGCGAAACTCTCTTTTATTTCTGTAACTGCTCTATTTATTTCCTCGAAATCCGGCCGATCATTAGGATGATCATCTGTTTCCAGTGGATAAATTTCATGTAAACAAGTCACGGCTCACAAACAAGGAATATTGGGATATTGCTGATGCAATTTTTGAGCAATTTTCCGCAGAGTATTAGTAGCAAAATCATTAATTTCAACAGTGATAATTGAAACTCTAGCCCCTGTAGCTTCTGTTTGTAAATCACTAACTAATTCTTGAATAATTGTTTCTGTATCTTGATTAAGATCTCCTAATCCTACCGTATCCGTAAAAACTAACAACGGCAAATCATTAGAAGGATAAGCGTAACGTTGGGTATTTTGAGTATGAGGACGAAAACCCTGTCCGATAATTTCCGCAGAAACGCCTGTTAAACCCCGAACAATAGAACTTTTACCCGCTTGGGCTTTCCCTAACAGTAAGGCTTCTGTGGTAGGTAACTGAGTACGGACAGTTGCTAAAATCTCTGCGACTTGGGCATCATTGCCACTAAACTATTGTCCTATGGTCTGTGTTACTTGGTCTACAAGTAGGAGTTGGGTTAATTTAGCTGTAGTGTTGTTAACAACAGCAGTGATGCTATTTTTCCAAGAATCATTGTCTGACTTGGGTTTTGTTTCATCAGTTGGTGTCTTTAATGAGTCTGTGTTGGATTGTTCATTCATTGGTGTAATTTCAACTTGCCACCATTTCTAGTATGGCTATGCTGTTTTGATACCAGCCCCCGCATTTATCCGTGGAATCAATCCAAGATCCAAAATCGGATGACAATGACAATTAATGGTAATATTTGTCTATCGATTGGGGGAAGTTTTACAAACCTAAGTATCTCTGTGAAAAATTCAGCTCTACTATGTATGACAGTTCTCACTGCCACATTTCGATTGGTTCTTGGGACAATGCAAACCGCCTCTGCTTTAAGTTGGAACTGGAATTATTCTGCTACTGGCGTAACGGCAAGCGGTACTTTCACAACTAATGATAAACCTGACCATTTGGGTTTTTACCTAATTACTGGAATTACTGGTACACGAAATCGTGAAACGATTACTGGTCTGCTATCTGCCGGGACTGCAATACCAGGAAACTAACCTTATCATAATCATATTGACAATTTAATTAGTCTGAATAGTCCACAGTTAACCCGTGACGGTTTTGGATATTCTACTACTAGTGGGAGTTATTCTAGTCCGTTTTTCGCTAGTTTTTTGGCTACACCGGGTTATTTAGAGGTGTTTTCTGCTCTACCATTTGTACCAGATGCTGAAAATTTTGGACCCGAAGATACTGAACTAGACATTGATTTTTCTGCAACCATCATTCATCGAGGTAGGATGTCATCAAGTTGAAGTTGTAAATTCGGCAAAATACCAGAAATGATGGATTCACCAAGACGAAACTGTTTTTGCCTATAGTCATCACCACTCAACTGGCAAACTGTGAAGTAGGTTGTTTTGGCCTACCGATAAAAGCGACACCTCTCAGTCCTCGGTAATCTGCTATCCAGTATTCAGGGGTTCCTAAAAAAGCGTATTCTTCAACCTTGCGGGCATAGTTTCTTTCCCAGTTACTACTAACAACTTCAACAACGAGTTGAACTGAATGACCATGAGTGATTACTGGTTCTTGTTCCCATAAGGGTTCACTGAGAAGAACAGTTTCATCCAGGACAACAATATAATATCAGGTCTGTGGGCGGTGATCCCATCAGCAAAGGGCTGAATCAGGTAAGTGGGGGGAATCAACCAAGGTAGTTGGGCGTTAGTAATAGCAACACCAATTTTAGTCGCCAGTTTCCCACCGACGGTTTCGTGGCATCTTGTGAGTGACCTGTCAATTAATTCTCCGTCACCCAATTCATAGCGGGGATTATCGCGGTACTGGGTAATAAAATCATCTAAGCTAAGAAGTTTTGATGGTGCATAAGTCATGGGACTTTTTCCTCTTTATCAATCCCCTTGGGGGCAATCACTCCACAAGGTTGTAATTTCTCACACACTCTGATGAGTGCTATTAACTAAAATTAAATGATTTAACAACGGAATACTCAGAAGTTGCACCCCTACTAATAACTGCCGTGTTATTTCTATATCTGCTTCACTAGGTTCTAGATTACCAGAAGGATGATTATGGGCAACTATCGCCCGTGTTGCACCGTGACGAATGACTTCTCGAAAATATCACGGGGAGAAGCTAAAGTTTCCGTCCCAGTACCAATAGTGATTACTTTTGTCCCCAGAAATTTATTTTTCACATCTAAAAGTAAGACGGCGAAACCTTCTCGATTTTGCCACATTAAGTCTTGACTGAGGGTTGCGGCCGCAGCTACAGGACTGTCAATTACTGTTCCATCAGCAGGACAGCATAAAGAAGCACGTTCACCTAATTCAATAGCGGCGAGAATTCTTGTGGCTTTTGCAGGGGCAGCACCAGGAATTTCAATCAAATCAGCGGGTGTAACTTCTCGTAAAGCAGCTAAGGGGTCAGGCTGATTCTGGCTCAATTCTTGTAATAGTATGTTGGCCTAAAGCAACTGCGGAGAGTTTACCCGATTCTTGTCCAGTTCCCAATAGAATGGCAATTAATTCCGCAGTGGCTAGTATTTTCGGTCCATGAGTCATCAATCCTTCACGGGGAGACTCATTTTCAGGTAAGTCGGCGATTCTGAGGCTATATGTCATATAGAAACAAAGGGAATATGCACGGAGGATGGAATTATTACCGAGGATGGAATTATTTTATTTATCCCTTTTTTAAGCTGAAAATTGTCTCTATGGGCAAAAATATTTAATTTTTGAACGTTACTACTTGCCTTTAGCCTTGATGATGAATGTTTATCTTTACCTTGAACGAATTAAATCAGCAAAACCGTAGATGCTGATACCGAGTAAAAGTAAGGCTGTAAATTGAGTGATGCATCTTTGGTGTGATGCTGGGTGAGTGTGATCTGTTGTAGACATCGCTTCTTGAACTAAAATCGAAATCGATGAACCCACTACAAAGCTCAAGCCCAGCACTAAATAAGGTTCCTCTGGTACAAGTGTCGCAATTATTAGCATAGCGCTCGCTAACGTCAGCATGAATAACTCAATAAATTGCGGTGGATTATATTGACTTGATAAAATCAGGGTATTTACACAAAAGTTCCACAATTACATAATTTGTTAGTGGTCAGTGGTCAAATGTGAATCTTCTAGAATCCTTGCAGAGACGTTCCATAGAACGTCTCTACATTAGATGATAGAACTGAGACACAAACAGATTTTTAGCTCTGTCACCTGTCACCTGCTATAACTAACGCGCCCCACCTTTGATTCCTGTCCCGTTTTTCTGTGCAGCATCATCTTCTGAAAGTTCTACACCAAAAACGCGAGCAAAAGCTTTTTCCACTTTGTACCCAGAATCAATTGATTCTAAAGGATCCTTCCGTAAACGGTGACGCAGACATAAGGTAATTACCCGTCGGATATCATCAACGGTAACTTCTGTCCTTCCTTCAAAGGCGGTTAAGGCTTTAGCAGCGCGGTTGGTTACAATGTCACCGCGCAAACCATCAACATCCAATTCTGAACAAACTTCCGAAATTTTCACCCGCAGGTCATAGTCAAGGTTAACTTGGGGTAACAATTCTTGAGCCTTAACGATTTTTTCCTGTAATCCTTCTTGTTCGGATTTGTAAGTTTCTAGAAAATCCGGGGGGTTTTGGTCAAATTCTGACCTTTTTTCCACAATGTGCACCCGCAATGCTGGTTCTTTCACTGTGTGAATTTCGGCGTGCATTCCGAAGCGGTCGAGTAGTTGGGGACGGAGTTCTCCTTCTTCTGGGTTTCCTGAACCAACCAGAACAAACCGCGCTGGGTGACGGATAGAAATTCCTTCCCGTTCTACCGTGTTCCAACCACTAGCAGCAGAGTCCAGAAGTACGTCTACCAAGTGGTCATCTAACAAGTTGACTTCATCGACGTAGAGAATACCCCGATTCGCTTTGGCTAGTAGCCCTGGTTCAAAAGCTTTTACACCTTCAGACAAAGCTTTTTCGATGTCGATGGTGCCACAAACTCGATCTTCTGTAGCTCCCAATGGTAAATCTACCATCTGTACTTTTTTGTGAGCTATGGGAATTTCTACCCCTTGCGATACTAGTTGACGGACTTCATCGCTCATCAAGTCCGGGTCGCTGGGGTCACTGCTGAAGGGGTCATTGGCAACCACGGAGATTTCTGGCAGCAGGTCTGCCAAAGCGCGGATAGTTGTGGATTTGCCGGTGCCGCGATCGCCCATAATCATTACACCACCAATTTTGGGGTCAATCACGTTTAACAGCAACGCCAGTTTCATTTCTTCCTGGCCGACAATTGCAGTAAACGGAAAGATCACGCGACGCGCACTTGCCATAGATTGAGCAGTTGGAGTCACTAAATTACCTTAACAATACTTTTCTTATTACAATTCTTTATTTTGCCATATTTGGGGAGTGTGGGTCAGTTATTCAGTTTTCGCGAACAGGCAGATGTGACAATATCTGAATTTTTCAGCACCTGATGATTGGGCTGCTGTTTCTATCCAGGGAAACTGGAGAGTTGAGGAGAAAATCAATAGACCTCTTGCAAAATTGTTTCTATGGTATGTATAGAGAGGTTTAGATTTTATGTATTTTTGGTGTTATTTGCGCTCGCTAATTCAAACATAACTGTGTAACTCTAACTTTTGGCTAAGACAAAAACAATCCCTAATTATAACATAAAGTTAATTCTGCAAGAGGTCTAATAATTACGAATTACACGGTGTTTTTGCAAATCCTCTAAATTACAAACTTCCAAAGCTCTAGCGTGTGTAGCTTCTAGAAAAACTGGAGGTGCAACACCATCTGCTAGGGCTTCTTACCATCTGGCTGCACATAAACACCAACAATCTCCAGGTTGTAAGCAGGGAAAGTTAAAATGAGGTGCAGGTCTGCTTAAATCATTGCCTTGGGATTTTGTATATGTATATTTTAAAAATTATTCTGTCACTTGAGCACAAACAACGTGCATCCAAAAATCCTGACCACCTATCTTACAAAAACCGTCACGGTAATATCCAGTCATGGCATATGTGTAGCAAAGTTCTAGTTTTGTACCAAGTACATTTTTGGCTTCTGTCATTTTTCTAGATTGTGTAGGTTGTTAGATATAGATCGAGATGATAAAATCAAAAATTATTTTTTTATCCTTCCAGCTTTTTGAGCCATGTTGGACATGATGTAAGCGTGTTGAGCAGAGATTGGTCTGATGTCCAAAATTCTGCAGATTCTAGTTCGGTAAATGCCAAAAAACCAGCATCATAGAGAGTTGCCAGAGAGAATTATTCAGCGATCACATAGGTTTTTGTACGGATATCATCGCTATCGAGGTAGTCAATGGGTATTTGGCAGAAATCATCATAAAAACCTTCTGCTTGTGGTGCGGTAATTGCTCCCAATCTAACTTTTTTTGGCAACACTGACCCAACTTCAGACCATGCAAATGCGGGAGCAACTAAATGCATATCTGATGTTAACAATGTTAACAAGGGAATAATCACGTTTCTTGCTTGGGGTAGTAATGTTTCAGGCAGAAGATAGGGAATCCAAATACTGGTGCCAATACACTTAGTCACGCCTTCCCTAACCTCCTCGTAACTGACGAGTTAAGTCTACTGAGCCTGATTTCTACTTCCGCACTACGAGCTACAATCCGCTGATGGGCTGCCAAAACCGGCTGTCGTCGCACTTCACGGGTGATGGCATCCACAACCATCTCATTAAAAGACTCACTGCTTTCTATAAACTGCTTTGCTTGTTGCAGCAAGTCCGCAGGAATACAAAGACTTACAGCTTCTCGTTCCATAGTTAGATTTAATGTAATTAAGATATGATTTCATATGGTGCAACTATAGTCCAATGTTGTCAATTATAAATATTCAATCACAATAATTACTATTTCTGCTCCTAGTTTTGGTTAACGATAGAATAGTTATAAACCCCAAATCTAGTTACAGATTTATTATGGCAACAACCTTGAAGCGTCTGACTTTTGAAGAGTAGCTAACCTACGATGATGGTACAGATAATAAATATGAATTAGTTGATGGGGAGTTAGTGTTAATACCACCTGCTATATTTAAAGATGATGATATTGTCAACTTTCTTTACATGGCCTTTTATTTAGAAATTAAACCTTTGCGTTTAGACTGGATAGTTAGGCAAGGAATTATTGGAGTGAGAATCACTACAAACAATGTCGTATTCCTGATATCAAAGTCATTAACTGATTATCGGCGTAAATGTACAGAATATGCTAATCGAGAAATCCCTGAATATTGGATTATTGATCCTATGAATTCTAAATTAATTCGATTGATGTTAAAATAGGGATTTGTCTTTGTTTCAGCCAAAAGTTAGAGTTACACGGTTATGTTTGAATTAGCGAGCGCAAATAAAACCAAAAATACATAAAATCTAAGACTCCCTATCATACCACAGAAACAATTCTGCAAGAGCTCTATGTTATTAAATGAGGGATTCTACAATGTTGTAGAATTTAAAGATAATGAAAAAATTGCTTCTATGACTTTTCCTGAATTAGTGTTAACGGTAGAACAAATATTGAGCGCATAATGAATTAGTGAAAGTTGAGAAAATGAAGAAATTAGATATTATAATTAGACAAGCAACTATAGATGATCATCAAGGCGTGACAAAATACGCTATCAAATTAGTTCATCAACATCAAGATTTCAATCCACTCAGCTTTGTTGAATTTGAAAGTTACGAACAACAGCCTTTTGATCTTTTTGAAGAATAAATGACCAACCCAAGAGCAATTATGTTAGTTGTGGAAGTAGAAAATTAACTTGTTAATTATTCATTTACACAGTTAGAAGAAAGCAGTTTTGTTGATATTGCACCAGCAGCAGTATGGCTTCATAATATATACATTGCGTTAATAGATTAACCTCCATCTTTTAGCACCCTAGTTAGGGCATATTTATACTCATCATATTATTTTCTTGTTCTATCTACATCTGACCTTTTTTCTGCTTATTATGTAGGTTTGATTTGACAAATTTTACCACGATTCATAGAGGATTGGGAACAGGGGAAACAGCGATATTTTGAATCAAATTTATAGGATATAGGACTTACGCATTGACAAAGTAGCAAAATAGTGTAGTTATAAAAAATGTTATCTACTTAGCAGGTATCGGAGAATTAGAGAAATAACCAAACCTTCTACAGCAGA
>CAKZGI010000461.1 GCA_936914905.1 uncultured Trichormus sp.
TGCTCCTCCAATCAACGGCTAATCTTAAGTATCTCAGATCACTAGAAAATACCCCACATTTCTGCAGGGTATTTTTGTTTTGTTTGCACTGAATTGATCTATCTGTATCACTTTTTAGATTTGTATTCAGCTAATGCCTAACTGCACCCTACGCGAACAGCCATCAGAAGTCAGCTCTTTCATGATAAGTTCTCATGATAATTAACCAATTTCTCAAACATTCTGACTCCTGAAATTCTTACTGAGATTTTCGCTTCTTCAGTTACTGAAGAAGCAAAGAAGTAGTCAAGAGTAAATCTTACCCGTCACCACTCACTCTTATTGCGGAATTCCCAAACCTACACCCCTAGAGCTTCCTTGGCAGCGTACAATACCTCAGCAGAGATGTCTTTAAACCCGCGCTCACGAGCAAATTTTTCGGTATTTCTCTTCACCTTCCCGCGCACAAAACCAGGAATCTTATTCAATTCTGCTTGTCCATCTTTTGTCCAATTCAAACCATATTCAGCAGAAATACCTTTGGTAATGACTTCTTTTGTATCGTGGCCACCAAAGATTTCTAACAGGTGATCTTCCATTCCCAAAGTGAAGGAATTGTAGATTAAATCTGTGATTTGATTTGTGCCTTCATAACCCATAAATGGTTTGTAACCAATGGGGAAATTCTGAACGTGAATAGGTGCAGCAATTACACCACAAGGAATATTCAAACGTTTACCTACATGGCGTTCCATCTGTGTTCCAAATATAGCAGAAGGTTCAAAGCGAGCGATCACATCCCCAATAGCCCCATGATCATCTGTAATCAGCACCTCATCGCAATACTCACTCACCTGTTCTCTAAACCAGTCAGCATCATACTTGCAATAAGTACCGGCCCAAACAACATGAATCCCCATTTCCCGCGATAGAATCTTAGTCAGAGCCGCCGCATGAGTATTATCACCAAATACCACAGCTTTCTTACCAGTCAAATTCTGACAGTCAATAGAACGGGAAAACCAAGCAGCTTGAGATACGTGCAGAGTTTGTTCATTGATGAACTCTTCATAATCAACCTCAGCACCTTGGGCGTTAATTACCTGCTGAATTTTGCGGATACATCTTGCAGTTTCCACAACACCCATCGGCGTAATATCTACATAAGGTGTCCCGAATTCTTGTTCTAAATATTTAGCTGTAGTTAAACCAAGTTCCCGGTAAGGAGTTAGGTTAAACCAAGCTTGAGGCATATTTTTTAAGTCATGAACCGAAGCACCTTCAGGAATTACAGTATTTACCTCAATTCCCAAATCAGCCATTAGCCGTTTCAATTCAGTGCAATCGTGGTTATTGTGGAAACCAAGAGTAGAAATACCAATAATATTAACTGACGGTTTAGCATTTTTCTCCGTTGGTAATTCCCCTTGTTTGCGGGCCTTCTCAATGTAGTATTGGACAATTTGTTGTAGAGTCCGGTCTGCGGCTTGTAGTTCGTTGTAGCGATAATGGTTCACATCCGCCAACATTACATCCCCTTTCGCTTCCAGTTGCGCCCTTTCCACAAAATTGTGTAAATCTTCTTGCAAAATGCTGGAAGTGCAAGTAGGAGTTAAAACTATCAAATCCGGGTGTTCTTCAGCATCCTTGCGGGTAATATTGTCTACCACCTTTTCTTGAGAACCACGCGCTAAAACGTTACGGTCAACCACACTTGTTGTCACTGGGGTAAAGTTCCTTTCCCGAGATAACATGGAACGCATAACATTAAAGTAATCATCACCCAAGGGTGCGTGCATTATAGCATGAACATTTTTAAAAGAACTAGCTACCCGTAAAGTACCTATATGAGCGGGACCTGCATACATCCAGTAAGCCAATTTCATCTCGTCTTCTCCCTTTGCAAATTAAATAACTTTGACACTCCCCGAAAGATACAGCGATTCTTAAGTAGTCCAAAAGCGGACTCTTAAAGGTGTAGTCAAAGCACCTCTAATAGCTTCACTGAGTTTAACTCAGTGTTACCCTTACTTTGTTTATAGCTGTCTCCACTTGTAGGGTTTTTCATACCCTTTTAGGGATTGAGTGACACATTCTTCATGCTAATGCATTAACATAAAATCGTTTAACGGTAAATTGGTTCACTGCCTTAGCCTGCGGAAACTATCCGCGTATATTCCTGAACCAAAGGGCGATTAAACAACAAATCTTTTGGATTTATTGTTTGCAACTAACGCCACCCAATCAGGGTTGTCAGCCTATTTTCTTAATAAGTGCTTGATAATTAAATCGTTTCTTATTCTCTCAAAGATATGAGTGAATAAGGAATAGGACTATTTACTGTTTACATTGATCAATAATGGCTAAAATGTAGTTTTAGCTTGAATTCTGGCTCTTAATTAACTGAAAATCTTGTGATTTAAGCAAATAAATCTTAACTCTTTGCAAAATATTTTTATAAGTTTTTAGAGATATGTTAACCATAGAAATTTTAAACTATCGGAGAAGAACTTGATAATGTTAATTATGCTGCACTAAGTAAAATACGACTTACATAGGTTACATAGGTGCTACAATCCAATCTCTTATAGGGTGGGTCAGATGTTGAAAATCTATTGATATGAACCAATTTACAGGTCTGATACATCGAGCTCTTTCAACGCGGTCATATGTACTACTTTTTCGGTTCTCTCTTCATCCTTGTCCTATCGTCATTACGAGGTTATCTTGAACAAAATGCTCAATTCAAGACACAATTTTTGACTTTATTTGATGTTGCGATCACCCTTAGTATAGTGGATTAAATAACCTGTAACTCTGGTTAAGGGGTGTAATTCTATTGGGGCA
>CAKZGI010000462.1 GCA_936914905.1 uncultured Trichormus sp.
GAAGGGCTTGTGGAAATTGGGCAATGCTGAAATTGGTACCGTTGTAAGCCGCCTCTTTATTTCTTGAAAAGCATGCTCTGCATGTGTAGTCCATGTAAATGGTTCACGTTTCATGCAGTTAGTGATAGCGGCGGTAATGTTGCTGAAGTGGGGAATGAAGAGTCTATAAAACGATGCAAGGTCGTGGAAGCTCCTAGCTTCAGTCATTGTCGTAGGTGTCGGCCAATTGCAGATAGCATCCACCTTGGACTGATCAACCTTGAGGCCCTCTGCTGATATGATGAAACCCAAAAAGAGTACCTCAGAGGTCATAAAGGTACACTTGTGGGTGGCTGCATAGAATTGCTCATGCTGGAGCACGAGTAAGACCTCACGTAAGTGCCGGATGTGTTCTTGAAGGTTACTGCTGTAAATGAGGATATCGTCGAAGTAGACAACCACACATTTACTGATAAACTGGTGCAATACATGGTTCATAACTCTCATAAATGTACTGGGTGCGTTAGATAGGCCGAAGGGCATAACTGACCATTCATACAGTCCCTCTCGTGTTTTAAAGGCGGTCTTCCATTCGTCTCCTTGTCGAATCCTGATTTGGTGATACCCACTTCGTAAATCTATCTTAGAAAAGATAGTAGCTCCACTAATTTGATCGAGTAGGTCGTCGAGGCGAGGAATTGGGAACCGATAACGAGTTGTGATCTTGTTAATGGCGCGGCTGTCAATGCACATATGCTGGGACCCATCCTTCTTTGGCACCAACAAGGCAGGCACTGCACAAGGACTCATACTCTCTTTGACAAAACCTTTGGCAATTAGCTCCTCGACTTTCCTTTTGAGCTCTTCATGTTCTTTTGGACTCATCCTGTAATGTGGTCTATTCGAGAGGGTGGCTCCAAGGATAAGGTCGATTTGGTGTTGGATCTCTCGTAGGGGTGGTAACCCGTAGGAAATTCCTCTGTGAAGACGTCTATGAATTCCTCCACAATGTGTGCAACTTCTTCAGCTACCCTCACACTTTGCACCACTTCCTTGCATATCAAGGCATACACTACTTCTGCATCTTTCAGTTCTTTCTCAAATCTTGCGAGTGATAGTAGTTTGGGCTTGCTCTCACCCAACGATGTTTCACCTCCTTCTCTAGTTGGGACTAGTGTGATTTTTAGGCCTTTGTGCGTGAAGCTGTACATGTTCATCCTCCCATCGTGCGTTACGCCTATGCCAAATTGCCATGGTCGTCCTAGCAATAAGTGGCATGCATCCATTGCGACCACATCGCATCATAGCTCATCTTGATATTTAGTTCCGATGGAGAAGGCTATAAGCGCTCCATGGTGACTACCAATTCACCTCCTTTGTTGAGGCAAGCTAACCGATATGGTCGCGGATGTGGTTCAGTTGGAATGGCTAGCTTCACTACAACCTCGGTTGATATGATATTTTCGCAACTCCTAGCATCTATCAAGAATTTACATACCTTTCCAAGTATGGTGCAGGTGGACTGAAAGATGTTGTTGCGTGGCCACTGGTCATCGTGTGCCTTGGGGGCGAAACATACACGTCTACTTACAAGGGTTGCGCCTACATCCCTGGTCACCATCTGTCCTGGTCTACCATCATCATTAGCCTGGTCAAAGTATTCTGTAGCAACCACGGTGGTCTCCTCTTCTATTTCTCCTCCTTCAGCGAGTAGAGTCTTCTGCCCTGGCCTTCGACACTCCACTCGTCGGTGTCCGGTTTCCCCACAATTAAAGCACCGAAGTCCCGCTATGGAAGAGTTTGAGGAGCTCCCTATCTGATTTCC
>CAKZGI010000463.1 GCA_936914905.1 uncultured Trichormus sp.
AATCAGTTCGAATCAACACCAGTCTTAAGCTCTTCAAGCCTACCTTGTATCCAATTCCTCATTTTCTGACACAACGCACCGTAATGCCGCTCTTGTATGCATGGCTGGCCTATCCGAGGGAGTCGCATCCGTAAACGTGACTCTCTGTAGTTCGATGGGGCGTTCCGCTACCGTGTGCATGCTAGACTCGAGCTTCCGTGACCATGTCTAGAGCTTGCGGCGTTCATCCTTAGGCACAAGCGCGTAGGCCTCCCATCCGAAAGTCCGTAGTTTGATGTACTCGGGGGTCTTCCTAGACCATAGCTCTTGCGGAATTTAGGATTTGTGCTTGTTTATTCGAAGTATTAAGCATCAAGAATCGCTTCGCTTACCCACTTGTTTCCGTAGGGTAGAAATGAGATTTGTTCGGGTTGACATTCTAATGTACTAGAGGCACAGACATATTTTGAGCTCGTTGAAGGTGATCATCACACGGTAGATCAAAAGAGGCCTGAAGTTTGTAAGACCAATCAATATACAAGTAGGCAGATTACTCGACGATACCAATACAATCGGCCAGTTTGGGTGCATACGCTTTCGACGAGCATGTCGAAACATCCGGTGAGAGGTACAAATGAATGGATGGCTCTAAAACCGTCCCTCACATCACAAGTACCAACTATGAGCTCACGCTTTTCATTTTACGGAGTTTGTTTAAAGTGATGCACGTCTTTTCCTACATGCAATTTCTCCTCGAATCGATGCATATACCAGTAGTGAGAGATTATGACTAGACAACCGAATATGATGGCATAGTATTATCAGCTTGGACTGGTTGGCGATGCCGCAAAGGTTCGCGCATCGCTCGCTGTGCTTCACCACAAATGTAAGAATTATAAAGAACAGAAGAAATCCCACTAGTACGGCCGCACAAGAGGGCATCGGGGTGATATGCAGGTTGGTCGAGAGAATCCATCCACAATAAAGAGAGTCTAACCACCACAAGACCTGCGTGCCTGCCTGCAACAATAACCGCCCGTCCCTCGGCGAACTGACTGCACGCGATTAAATATTTCCTAGCGCATTACTGACACAAACGTACGAATATAAAGAACGGAAGAAATCCCACTTGTACGGCCGCACAAGAGGGCATCGGGGTGATATGCAGGTTGATCGAGAGAATCCATCCACAATAAAGAGAGACTTAACTTATAACCACCACGAGACTTGCCTGCGTGCCTGCCTGTGACAATGCCATACCACACCCTGTGATGGCATTTACGACATCACAGTACACGATGAGATCAGGAGAGGTTGCGCTTCCTTACAAACAAACAATACCAACAAACTTGGCATGCATACACACATACATACATATCAGTCGGTCAGTCATCAAAGTTGTCAGTTTTTACTTATGCCTCCCCGTTCCTCCCTCTTCGACATCTCTGCTGCCTAAAGACCTCCTGTCCATCGACATCGCACCAGATGCTGCTGCTGCTGCTTGCAGTGCAGTGTCCCTCCTCTGCATCGGACCATTCAAATGAAGTGATGATATGAGCAGCAGCATCAGTGAAGCTGATCCCATACTACTATATAGTCACGGATGAGCTGCTTCTCACGTTCAGGGCAGATTAGCAGAAGGGAAGGCATACATGCATGCATGCAGCTAGTTAGTCAGTTGCATCTATGCTCTCGGATAGAAGACCATCGACAAACAGAATCAGCTTCCAGCTTACTAGGAGGTTCCAACACACCATGGGCAGTTTAATGTTGGATTCACCTCCTACACCTGCCAGGTATGTTTGTTCCCTTTCCTTTCCTTTCCTTTCCTTTCATTTCCGAGACCATGCATGCTAGGTATTATGGTTCCATTCAAGCGGGAGAGGAAAGGGAGCAGGTGAAACCGAAGATGATCTTTTGCTATTCGAGACTGTAACCTACTCGCAGAAAGAAAGAAAGAAAGAAAGAAAGAAAATCCAACTAGGCAACAACTAAATATCTGAGCTCAAGAGTAGTGGTATATACAGCAGCAGCAGCATATCTTGCAGCTTGCAAGCATAGGACTCGATCTCTTCTTCCCACGGAACTCTAGACTTTGTCGCTGGTGGAAGAGGTTCTTGTGGATGCACTTCATCGCTTTTCCGGGAAGCATAATAGTACAGGAAAGCCTTGCCAATCGAAGATCCACGAATACGCCCGACAATCACATGGCATGTGATGCCTGACGTAACATATGCACATCATGTCGTCGAGCGAAAGAAATAAATCTATGTCTGTTCCATTCAATCAGGTCTGGAATGCCTATCATTCCAGAATGTCCACCCGTGTGCAATGATGAAGATGAAGCAAGATGCTGCAATCACCAAACACGCGGTGTGGTGTCACAGACAGTGATTTGGCACAGAATATGAAGATCCTGAGAAGAAGAAGAAACAGTAAGGGAAACCAGTAGTGAGGATTAGGGTGTCCATGCATGGCTTTGACGAGCAACTTGTCGCCACTTGTGACCTGGAGTTAGCCATTCACATTATCAAGCAGTCGTTCTTTTTTCCTTCTCTTCTTTCGTGCCGTATTTCCTAAACCGTTTGTATATTCCTCTGCGTAGGACCGAGGAAGGTGGAGTATGGGTTGGCTTCCAAAAGGGGAACTGTCGTTGAAAGAAATGGAAAGGCAACGGCATGCAAGGCTCGTAGGGGTGTGGGAATGTTATCCTGCTATGCTCCTGAGCAAAAAGGTAATAATCTTGCGATCATAAATGCGTAAGTCTCATGGGCAGTGATTTAATATATCGTTGGAATCACACAACGAACAACCGGTGTAAAGTTCGTATAAATACATGGATTGATGTGTACATCAGATTGTAACCATGATTTGGAATGTTTTGATGCCCAATAATGAATAGAAGTTTGAGGCTTAGCATTATAAGTTCTTATCGAATTTATGTCAGCTCAAAACAAATTCTAGTCTCTCAGAATATGGGAGTCGATAGCTTTTGGTTACTTCTAGGAAGTTTCGTGAATATGCCAATCCATCCAAAAACTCTAATGACAGACCTTTAACTCTAGCATGGTGGTGAATTGTCTGTGGGAGATTTTGCTGCCCGGAGAGTTTCTTCACCTCAAACTCCAGCTCCAGGAGCTTCTTCTTCTGGGTAGAACTTTCAGCTTTCAATGCTTCATTCCCTGCGCCATCTTCTTGATTACGCTGCCTTAACTTCTCTGCAGAAACTCTGGCAGTCATCAGTCCAGCTTGCCGAATCTCGATGATTTCATTTTCTCAGAAATCTCCAAGACCAATAATCTGTTTTGCATTGGTCGAGCGAGGACAGAGAAAGGATCAAAGTAGCCGACCAAGTCCCCCAAAATGTCATCTTCAGAGGCAGCAGCAACCCATGCTCTTCGGTCTCTTTCTCCCATGGACAGCAAAACCACAAAGGGCCAGGATGACGGGACAAAAGAAACAGAGAAAGCAGAGAGCAGCACATGACGTCGACGTACTATCCGATGGCGCAGCAGCTTTATCAGGCAGCACAAATGCGCCCGGAAAAGCGATCCGATGCCATCATTCGAACCTTCGTTCGCTACGAGAAAGACCAGGAGGTTAGTGGCACCAGTATCCGAAAACGACTAAATAAAAGTAAAGAAAACCCATGGAAAAAAGTTTGAAAATCATCTATCAATTTATGGTACTGAGGTAGAAGATTTGATCAAAGCTGAGAAGTTCTTGATGAGAAATCTCGGATTTACTGCAAGTTCTCTTCCAAACGCTAGGCGGTTTTTTAACTCCTCATAAGAAAGATCTCCAGGCTATTGGGCTAACACTTCAGCCAAGCATGTTGATCTTTGTGTTTACATTTTATTTTACAGAACCTGGGAGATAAGGAGAATGCATAAATATAGATCGAGACGAAGCCCACTAGAAGGGGGCATGAGAAGGGACACATCAATCTGTTCGTTAATCTCCATGCGCACCAGAACAGGAATTAATACTGTTGATGAGGCACCATCTTTACATAGTCTCGAAAATAAAGAATATATTCCTTTACTTTCACGTGGGTGGTACTTCTTCTGTGATGTGAAACTTAGGTCCTTGATCTGTGCATGATACTATCTCATCATGAAAAACGCTTTAGCAATACTTAAGAAAGCTGTTACATAAATATGGGAAGCAGGAGTAAAAAACTTCATGTCGTGCAAAAAGATGACTTGGATTGCAGTCAGTTTACTTAGAAATATTATTTCTTACTCTGGAGATACCAATATGTGCTTTCTTAGCCATTGTATCATTGACCTAAGGGCTGGATCGAAGGAAAAAGTCAGGTTTCTCATATATGCAGCGATATATCCATGCGCTCTTAAAGCGAGGTTTAACTAGTTATGCCTTTCCTCAGTTTCCTCATGTGTGAAACTGTCATCAAATATCTAGCAACCAGCTAGACGATCGCTGTTATGGTGAGAGGTAGCTTTGAATAAGTCCGTATGAGCTTTCTCGTTCCTGTTATTGCTTGGGATTGGTCGTGGACAAAAGACGTATTATCAAATCTTCCCAAAATAAACATTGCTGCAGCTAGCTCAGCCTGCACTGAGATCGTCTTTCCCCCCTTTTCTAGTCCAAACTTCTTGCAGCTGACTTATATTAGAAAGATCTCTCTCCAACTTCAAGAACTCTTGGAATGGTAGCTCAGATCATTTGAGACATCTCTTGTTGGCTATCTCAAAAGTCAATATTAATCAAAAATTTCAAGAGCGCATGAACTGGAAACCCGAAACGTGAAATAAAACCCTGAACTACCTCCATAGGACTGGCAGTTAGTTTTTCTGAAATGCACAAATCTTGAAGCATTGGGGTTTTGGAAAGAAGTCTTAGGTATTGTTCTTTCCAGTTGGTCTAATGACGAGATTATTTTCATGCTGAAGTTTTGCTCTTCCTCTCTTTTCTTTTTTTTTCAATTTCTGCACTTCTATAGGTTTTCCTTCATCTCCCTCCCTCTCTCTCTCTCTCTCTCTCTCTCTCTCTCTCGCTTACATTTTGTGTGACATGGCCATCTTTCCTGCCGTAGCTTTGAGTTATCTTCGTTTCTAATCTCATGTTGTGAGTTATGGTTGTATTCATTGGATTCATGACGATCATTGCTTACGAATGACAATACACAGCGTTTTTGGGCCTTGTGATATTTGAGACCGTGAAGTGCACAGTGAGCTCGACATCCTGTTGTGAGGGTTACTAAAACAATAAAAAAATCTCTCGTGTATCGAATTTAGAGCATGCGCATCAGGTTATATGTTCATGCCGCATTTCCTTCAGCCTGCGAAAAAAGAGAAAACTGGAAAATTCAGCTGACATGGTGTGCCATCTGATCATTATTGTGGGGGGCATGGTGTAGCTTTATGCCACATGAATGTAACTAGAAAACGATTAGGTTTACAAGCAACTATGTTAGGAAACCTTTCACATGCTCACTAATGAACAGCACTGAGACTGGACTTCTGAGTGATCGGCAATCTCATGTGATGGGATGACTCTCATCCTGCATGACTTGTCGATCATATGCAAACTCTCTAGCCTAAGCATGCTCTCGAAAGTTTTGTGACCGGGTTGGGGTTTTCTGTAAACGCTGCACGAGAATATGGTTCAGAAAGAAAAACCAAGAGAAGAGACACGGTCAAGGCTGCCTGAGAATATGGTTCAGAAAGAGAAGGTAAGAGAATAGAAATGGTCGATTGTTATGTAGGACATGTTGTAAGGCATATGTGGCGAATTCTTAACGCTTTCTTTATTCTGGTGCTATTTCATGTATACAGGACAAGCCGTTCGATGCTGTTGATGACCTTCTTAAGGCCACTCTTCTCGGGTCAATAAGTACAATGCAAAGCCTGATGATGTCGAGCCCTTTCTTCAGAGAAGGGATCAGCCAATGGTTTGCAGGTAAATTTGAATAGTGGCTATTAAAAACCCCCCGATTTTTGAATCTATTCAGGTTGATGTTACCTACTGTTAAATTTATCTGGCACAGAGTGAAGGTTCCTTGTATCCCACCTTACGGTTCAGATTGTGGTATTGGATTGGAAACAGCTGAGGGGATTACCCAACAAGAGGGCTTGAAAGAGCTGGATGTAATTTTCGACTTTCTTTCTCTGAAAGGGGCCGTTCAAAATGATAATTGGTACTTGACCAGATTTTGATTTCTTGATGTTCTGGTCGTAATTCCAGGTCCCGAAGCGCTTCTATATGGCACTAACACTCTGAAAGGAAGATCGCCAGGTTTACAAGCTACGGGTCCAAGCTCATCATTGAATTCAGAGAAAGTTTGACGTGTAATTAAATGTTTGGAGACATTCTTCAGATGCATTTAATGCTTCTCTCGTTTTCGAGCATTCTAGAGGGCTCAATGCTTGTTAGACAATTCAGGCCTACCCAAACGCCTAGGCATCCATTGCAAAAGCTATCGAGGAGAAAGTTAGTGGAGAAAAGCGACGATTCTGCCTCATGGACCGATTCAAGGCTATGAACAAGACGATAGCTTCTCATCAGTATGACTGGATTACTAGCAATGTCCATTGCACCTTTTTATATGCTTTACTCAGCACAGCCGATTGAATGAATCAATCTAACAGGAATTAGGATTGGAGACCGATGATAAGACGGCGTTAAAAGAGTGGTTAGTGAGAATCTATCATTTGTTTTGTTTTGTTTTAGGGGCCGGCAACGGGTTCTCCTACCCATCGCCACAGGCCTTTTACGGCACGTGGAGGGAACTCGAGATTAATGGGCATCTCAGCCCACCAGTGGGTCAGTGCACTAGGACCTCTCGAACCTATTGTGCTCATATTCTGTTAAGATTGTGCTCATATTCTGTTAAGATTGGATCGCGGAATGAGCCGGTTTTCTATTTGTACGAGTGTAAACCTTTCCGCAGCGAAGTACATATAGGTAGGGGCTGGAGAAACACCAGAGTGGGTGTCCTCCTCATGTTCTGCCAAGTTATCTAGGAGGGATTGAGCAAGCTTCAGCTTCTAGAGGCTTGTGCTAGCGAATTTAACGCGACCAGGAGCTACCTTGATCGGCGAACGTCCATGGCGTGGGGTCAATACAGGTTGGGTCTTGCCGTTCATCTCTTTTTCTGTATGATCATCATTCTTGTGGCTTGTATTGATTCGAGCCTTATCTCGTTTCATGTCATTGTGAACAGCGAGGAGAATTTTGATGTTACGCGGGCCCGAAAAATCCTAGATGAAGATCGTTATGGATTAACCGACATGAAGGAAAGGATCATGGGAGTTCATCGCTGTCGGAAAGCTGAGCTGAACTGTTCAGGGTATCCTCGATTCTTTGCTGTGTGTACGAGACGAAGCGTTTCCTCAGTTCTGTTGTTCTGCTGAATTCTCGCATCGATGTTGGTAATGGTTTCTGGATTCCAATGTTTGGCAGGGAACTTTTTGGCTTTACGATTGTTCCAGTGCCAAAAGCTGAGCAGGTGAGGTTTGTGGAGTGAGCGTGTGTACTCGAAAATGGGGTTCCAAAACGGAGGATTGTGAATCCCCTTGGGCTTCTGGACATTTTGTATATTGCTTATCAGCCAATGTCATGTTGTGAAGCCAGCATAGCTTGCGAGATTGTTGAACTGTATCCTCATGATGGACATTTACAGGTAAAATAATCTGCTTGTCTGGACCCTCTTGGTGTTGGGAAGACTAGTGTACTCGAAAATGGGGTTCCAAAACGGAGGATTGTGAATCCCCTTGGGCTTCTGGACATTTTGTATATTGCTTATCAGCCAATGTCATGTTGTGAAGCCAGCATAGCTTGCGAGATTGTTGAACTGTATCCTCATGATGGACATTTACAGGTAAAATAATCTGC
>CAKZGI010000464.1 GCA_936914905.1 uncultured Trichormus sp.
CAATGGGATTGTGAGAGAAATCTATGTAGGGATTGGTTTTGGTTTAAGATATGTAAGAATATCCGAATGTGGTCTAAGGCGGTACCTTCTAACAATGTATGATACTCAGATGCCCAAAGTTGTTCAAGGCAAAATATACACAATGGACAAGTCTCATCACTCATCCCCCAATACCCCATCTCACAATGAAGGAAGCGAGATCAAAGTTTTATAGAAGCAATGGTTCGGATTTTGGATAACAGGATGTATTCTAACATATATCCATGTTTGTGATTTCCACGTTCGGACAAGAACATGGTTTTGTAGCTCTGTGCAACATATGTGGTATAATGTGTGAAGCATGTGCCTATACATTTTTTCTATTTTGTGACACATTGGTGTTGCAAAGAAGCCTAACTCATGGAGAAATCTATTGATGCCCCATGAAGTAAATGTCTTTCATCCCATCTTATAATTAAATGTTTCCTCAAAACTTGTATCCAAACAAAACTCAAAGTTTTGCTTTTGCTTCTCTTTTGGATCTTTTTGTTTGCTTCCCATGCATTCTTGAAAGTCGATTTGGTGAACTTTTGAACCTTAGGCATGTATTAAACAACCCTTTCATGGCCATGATCTCAATAGAGAGTAATCGAGTCTCAAGAAGTAAGAACGCATATGACATTTATTGCTTAACTTAGAAACACTTTGTGAGAAAACGCTTTCGAACATTTTTAAAATCTTTACAAGTGGATATAGAGATAGTACCACCTTGTAATACAACCCCATAAAGAATCACCGGTGTCACCAAAGTGTCAAAAAGATATTTCTTGAGTGCCTAACTTTTAATCCATCTACCATTACATACGTTCTCAAATGCATAATACGTTCTCTTCCTCGCCTCTATAGAACAAATGGCACATTCATTCCATCTATGATTTGAAAGAACCTCAAGGCCAAAGTATTTAAAATTTTCACAATTTGGATTGGTTAATTATTATAAACAATGCATGCATAATCTTCATTTTAGAACTACTGGCATTCATTTTAGTATACTTGCAAAACATTCCCGAATCCCCCACTTAATAATTCTTCAAAAGTAAGATTCAACCCTCAATTCAAGCTAACAATAATAAAGGAGACAAGATACAAGCTAAAGAAGAAGCCGCGTGATCATGGCAATTCAAGGTACTTCTAAATTTCTTTTTTGGAGGTAAACCTTTAAATAGCTTAGGAACTATATAGTTGGGGCAATTCAAACTTGACAATAAATTGCCCAATGTGGCAATTCAAGGCACTTCTAAACTTCAATATCTTATTGGATACATACATTCTGGTGATTTAGAACCAACAAGAACACTAGACCCAATTGTTCTCACAAACAATAGAAAATGAACATTGAAACAACAAATTAATACTTGATTTTGGTGATGATATCAATGCTAATATTGATTCAACAAGGTATTAACAACATTGGCAATGGTTGGTTAGGCAATCATAGAATGCAACCAAGACCATGGCTGTAGAGAGTTGTAAGATCAAGTTTGAAGAATCATAATAGACAACTTCCAATGTGGTCCATAAGAGTAATTAATAAATTTTCATTGAATCAACATGATACACTGAGCATCCCACTCTTACGAGGAGTTGAGAAATTTGGTTTTGAAAAAAACTGATGTCTTGCACACCAATGTATCCTACCATTAGTTAGGGGATGAATTGCCATTGGCGGCAGTGGAAAGGGAGGCCAAGGGTTTAAACTCCCAATCTCAAGAAATTGGCAGATATATACATATGCATCCAAGTAAGAAGGCGAATGAAAGAATATCTGGAAATAAGTTAATTAAAAGCGTTAACTTTCTCCAAGCTGGGTATATCAAAATTTTGAAAGTCTCATCCTTGGCTTCTGCTCAAATATGTCCCATCTGTACTTACGAGTTCAGTTCGATCTACCAAACCTGACTATCATAGCATCGTCTCAGTTAGTCCTGTGTTAACCAAAATATGACTTCGTCAAACAGCTCAAAACACAACAGCTGCACAAACCAAACTGCACTCGCCACACCAAGAACTTCCACCAGAACAAGAGAGAGCTTATAAATTTTGGACAGTGCATGTCTAGAATTAACACACTTGTCACCAAACTTAATGCCTAACATCCTGATCTACTTGTGCAATAATATCCGTTAATAAGGAGAGCTGATCATCTATGTGATGTTGTTGTTCTATGCTGTGTCCTCTATCTTTCAACCATCCTGGTAACTTCTCTTTCAACAAAGACAGACCTCCTTGTAACATCTTCATGGCCTTTTCGATTTCTGACAATAATTCAGTATCTACAGACTCCATGGAAACATCTAGATCCATTGGGTTTTCCAGAGTATATTCTTGAGATTCTGGACCATCTAGCTTAATTTCGGTTTGCATAAGAGAAAGCAATGATATTTCTAGGAGCTGACCTTCCAGTTGCAGTGCATTGAAACTGTCTCGACTCATTGGTGCAGAAACAGTAACTTCTTTCTCTAAGAATTGGCGAAGCGAAGACATAAAGCAATCTTCTTCTGCTATTAATCCTGTTTCTGCATCGTATGCAAGAGCTGCATCAGGAGGTACAAATCGCCACAATTCATTCCATGATGTATGTGCTGCAAAATAACCAAAAGAAGCTAGGGCCAGATGAGCAATGGCCCAATGTCGCTCCCTCAAAATCTCATGATAGAGCTCCCACAATGCAGTACTAGCTGGGTCTCGTTTATCTTCAGTCAAGGGAGCCTCACCCAGTCCTGCTAGAACTTCTACAAGAATAGGTTTTATTTGCATCAACTCAAATTCACTGAATCTGTCTTTCACTATACGATGCAATGAAATGATAATGTTTCTTATATCATTAATCTGCATGTCTTGCCAGAGCCTACAAATCACTTTCAAAGATAGAACCCTAATACTAAAATAGTTGTTGTCATTAATGTTCTTCGACATCTGTAAAAGTTGAATGATTACTTTTATCAGCTCCCTTAACTCTTGTTTGATTAAGTGATTGGCGTGCCTGCACACAAAGACTTTACATATCAGCTCATGTAGTTGGATTAAATGGCACACAAACAGGAAACTAAATTAAAATGAGTATCTTACTGCTGAATCAGGAACTCCATGAGATAGGACAAAGACATTTCAACTGGCAGATAAGAAATAACGATAGACTCAGTCGAAACCTGAGTCTGCATGTTGCTGTACATGCATAAGAGTGTTTTTTTTATGGAGGAAATAAGGTTCTCTGTAAGTTCTTCAGGTAAGCTGCTGATTGGAAAATGTTCCTTCATCAAAATTGCACCAAGTGTAGACTTCAACTCAGAAGAAAAGAGCTCCTCACCCAAAGCAAGTTCATGGATGGCAGTTGTTGACAATAGATTTGGAATAGCTTTCACTAGCTGACAGATCAACCTGCCAAGCATTTGGATAGGCCAATCAAAACGACTTACTGATCTCAAGCTCATGAATTCACTGAGAATTTGAAGAAGATAATGAATATGAACTTCTGCCATGCTCGTTTCACAATGGCGTGCAATAAAACACCAAACATCCAATATTAGCTCACGGCACAAAGCATGAGGATGTAGAATGTTGCAGAAAAGGAAAGCTTCAGCTTCTTCCCATGCACTTGAATCCGCAATTGTTATGAAAAAGATTTGCAGTGTCTTTAATATTGTGATATAAAGACACTCCCATGTTGCTTTCATTGAAGATTGCTTTACTAGAACATGCGATTGAAACACTTCAGGATAGACCTTACTTCCTGAAATGATCTGGAAAAGAGAATCAAGCCTCTTAACAAGCTCTAATAAAATGTCTTTTCCATACTCTCTACACGATCGCAAGAGACCCAAGAATATAGTAAGCCTGCTAATTTGCAGTGAAACTTCTTTATCGGAAATTATATTTGTTATTGCTTTTTTTGTTTCCCTACCATTCTCATTCGACACTGCAAACACACTCTCGCTGTCAAGTCCAGTTAAACAGTCCAGTATTTGGCACTTGTACGAGAATGCCAGCTCTGAAGAGTTTAACAGAGTATAAAGCAGAATGCACAAACTAGGCTCCACAGTCTCTGTAAATATCTCTGCTGCAAACCTTAGCAAACTATGTTTACTCAGTTCATGCCCAAAAGCTGCAATTTTACAGCTACATATGCCTATTTCTTTGAAGACGCCAGCTGCCTGATTTGGATAACTAGTAGCAATGCGAACTGCATTGATGAGAAAGAATTTGATCGGAATGCAAAGTCTTTTAAACTCTGCCACTTCAGAAACATCATCCTTTGCACTTAGAAGGGATTTACAAGCCTCAGCGGCAGTTTCTAGAGATTCAACAGCACAACGAATAACAGACACAATAACATGTTCCACATCAATGAGGTTGGAGAAGGCTTCTCTCCCTGCAGTTGTCTGAATAAGTGCGATGACACCTTTCCATGCTGTGTTTAGCAAACCAACCCAATCTTTCCCATTTTCTGTGGCAAAGCACCCAAGATCTACAAACATTTCGAGTCCATAGCGGACACTATGGCTACATTTATATGAATGAATGTCACAATTTTCAAAACTTTCCTTTTCATAGGTAGAGAGGAATGATTCACGCAGCCTCAATAAGACTTTCAGAGCTGAGCTCAATACTTCTGCTGCCGTTTTTTGAAAATCATTGAACACATGATGTTTCTGCATTAAACAAGAGAAGCAGCAACATATGCTAAGGGAAGGGATGTCATCTTCTATGGGGAACACTCTCATTTACTTGAAAAATAACCATAACTTACAAGGGTGAATGACGAATGCAAATCTGAAGGCTGACAAGCAAAGAACAGAACAGAAAAGTTCTCTACCTATAAATCATTATGTTCAAGTACATTGTCTTGATCCTTGTATGCAGCTAGAACAAACACTCACTGGTAAACAGGCTGCAGAACATTCTGTAATGTCTCTGCTAGCGGACAAAGTAACACATGTTGAAACTACTAAGATATCTCTGATTACCTGACTTCGAAAGCAATATAGCTTTAAACAGTCCAGAAAATTATCTGGCTCTAAATCATTATGTTCAAGTACATTATCTATACACAATAGAACTTCTCTTGATCCTTGAATGCGGCTATAAGAAACACACTCACTGGTAAACAGGCTGCAAAACATTCGGTACTGTCTCTGCTAGCGGGCAAAGTAATACATGTTGAAACTTCAAGCCATTAAGACATCTCTGATTACCTGACTTTGAAAGCAATATAGCTTTAAACAGTCCAGAAATTTGCAAATGTGTGATTCAACCCTGCTAATGAATTCATTATTTGCCAGGAAAGGGCAGTCCCCCAAACAAGTGCAAATGCTGCAATTAAGTGTAAAGATCTCCTGGATGACCTGAAAATAAAATAAATAGCAGTCAGGCATCTTAACAGAGGCAGGAACGACATGCAAACAACATAAAATAAGCACAAAACTGTTGATTGAAACATTTTCCAAATGGAACATGATGATTATGTGGTCAAGATAAAGTAGTCTACATCATTAGTCACATTTCCACTCACTTTAAAGGTTTTGGAAGGAGTCCAAGTACAACTATTAGAAACAGAAGAAAAAAAATGAGCACCAGACTTGATGAGAACTAAGATACCTTAAAACACCTGTACAGCCCAGGAACATTTGCTAGTGAATTTTCCATCATTCCAATACTCCTCCATGCGATATGGGGTTATTCATTCATATACAATTGTCTTTTTTTTCTCGTAATGTGCTTTACCCTAATGGTAAGCTCATACTTTTCTAAACCATGAACCCAAGTTCAAATCTCACATCTACCACTTTTCTACTATAGGCAATTCCTATTTCTAGATACCGCCATGGTATGTAGAAATTGAATCTGTGACCACCTGATCTCCAGAGAACAACCTTCCCTAACAATATGTTTACTAATATTTGTACTATTACACTTCTCTAGAGAGTAGCCTCAAAAGGAAACTACAACCATATGTACATGCAATCTCTGAATGGACACCCAATTTAGTGTTCTTGCCCACCTTTACAAGCTCACATGGGAGGGTTAGTGTAAGACTTGGTTCATCAGCTTTTGCACACCACTCAAACATCTGGAAACAAGTATATGACATCAGAAATGTACACTGCAGCATCTAGAAATCTAAAATTTTCATTATGTAAATCATTTTCTTTTGTCTTCACATTACGTTTACACAAGCATAATACCTTTAATGTAACACTAATAAGTAAGGAGAAAGCTTCAATATTTTCTTGCGAATGGGATAATTGTCTTTCCACAGCTTTGCAGATTAAAACCAGTCCATCATTCTTCAGTAATTTCAATTTTCCATATTTATCCCAATTACTCTGAAGCATGCTATTAAGGAAAACATCTGCTGCTGATCCTGGCAGTAAATTCTAGTTGGGAAAGCACAACAATTATATAAAATTTGATATTTTCCTAAAACAATAGCTCGTAACAAGTTACTAATTTGTTTGCTAAGACTGCAGCAAAATTTCACCTCATTGTAGGTAGATAGAAAGAATTTTCGTATAGCACAGGAGAAAACTGACTTATGCGACAGAATCTATGAGTAATTAAATCTGACAAATTGGAAATTTTCATCTAGCAACTAAGTGAAAAGAGGACAGCAGTTTTTGAGAATCAAGTGAGTACATCAGTATGGAGATGAGAGAAAGAAAATTTGCTTCACAAGTCAATCTCTCAGGTGTGGATTTAGAAGGCTTAGCTAGTTAACACCGCTAGCTTTGAGTTAGAAGTAGCTAATCAACTGCTGAAAATTTCAGTCAACAGGTTGACTACGAAAGTACACATAAAACAAGGTGTCAATCTTGTCAACATGGTCCCAATCTACAGTGACCTATAAAAATGTCAACTGTGGAAAGAACTTCTCGATGTTCCAGGCAAATGAACTCTAGTCAACTTTTAGAACATTGAATCGACAAGCCAGCTGTGGCTAGGATCGGGAGAACTATAGATTGACAAGCTTCTATCACTAAAAAGGACAGCTAAACATGTTCAGGATCCTTAAATACTTACAAGAAAGTGACGATCAATCTAGGTCTTCATTTTGTGAAACACAAAGTACATTCTTGTTAAAAGCTTGGACGATTGTGAAGAAACATATAGGGGAAAGAATGGACAGAGAAGTGTTCCCAATAGGAATCAAACCCTTCAAATTGAAACAACAGCAGCATACTAACATGTTGCAAAAATGTATAGCTCCCTTACCTATAACAAGCAGAAAGGGCTATAAAACTTCCTCTTTATCATCAAAAGGATACATCCAAAATACCTAATATCTGGAGTGATTCCGAGCAGCTATTTGGTAGATATTCTGCGAGCCAATGCAAAGAACGCATGGCATCCTCCTCCACCTCCTAGGAAGGAATAGAAGCAGATGGATGAATCCAGAACTTACTAAAGCTTACCAGTCGGAGATGGATTATCGGCAATGTGAGCGCATCTGTGTAGAGTAGGTAGATAGAAAGATACAGGCAGCGAGATATGCTTACCTCTTCTTCATGATCTCGGAGTTTCTGCAGGAAGGAAACGAAGGTGTGATCGCTGGCCATTTTGAGCAGCACGGCGATGGGAGCTTTGAGGCGAGCGAGGGAAAGAGATGCGAATGGCTTTTGAAATGCGAAGGAGATGCTGTTCACATAGGAGAGAATCGAAGTTTCCGCCAAACTGTGGCTCAAACTTCTAGAGACTAAAACCTACAGTGTAAAACCCCTATTAGAATAAGGGAAAATACCAGGATACCCCTGGAAGTTTGACTATTTACCAGAATGCCCTTTAAGCTTACCAGGATGCCCCTGGA
>CAKZGI010000465.1 GCA_936914905.1 uncultured Trichormus sp.
AGTTTTGTTACTCTTTCTGGAAGTCAATGTGTTGTTGATGTTGCTCGTTTTGAAAGGAAGGATTCTTGTCTTTGTCATATACATCAATATCTCGGTTCAAGTTCTAGATTCTATGCATTTAAGTTGTTGGTAACATGATGTCTTGGATACGGCGTTACCCTATACCATGATAAACAATAGCATTTGTCTTGGATATGTTCCTTGTATGGATTTCTAGTGGAACACATACACATAGTACACTTGTGTAACACATAAGCTAGAGTTCACAGTTAAATGCACAATCGTAACTATTACGTACACACACACACACACACACACATGTTTAGTAAGCGCACGAGTGCACGCACACACACCCTCATCTAACCCTCACCTTTCTTGTAAACACTGACATTCTCGTGCACACACTCATATACAATTAACATATGTACGCTTATTCTTATATCCACACCCATAGTAAATTCACGTAGAGATACACTATCATATCTCATAATCATGCACACATTCGTACATACGAACCCTATACATACACATGGCATGTTTTGAACATACACACATATGGCAGTCTTACATTTGCGCATACAACATATGCATATATCCAGGATAGTTAGTGCTATGTAGATGCGCTCATATTATACGACCCGATGTAATCCCAACATACTAGAAGTGCCTACAAGCGTAGATCAATGGATATCATGAGCTATAGTTCCCGACACCCGTCTCACCCGGTTGAGGTCCCCTACGTACGGTCCCACTCTCACCTTCACACCTCGCAAGGCTAACTTCACGATAGCGTATTCCACCTTCATATAGAACCACCGAATTGTGGATTTCATTTCGACATACTAACCAGTAGAATTCGATAGTGTCTTCGTCCACCGATTTGTTTCCGTGTTGTAGATTCTGAAGCCGTTGGAACACAAGTTGATGATAAGAATGTGTCGCGCATATGTTCTTTCACCTTTCCCACGATATGATCTTTCGATATAACACACATTATAGGAGCCGATGTAATCCCAACATACTAGAAGTGCCTACAAGCGTAGATTAATGTATGTCATGATTCCCGACATCCGGCTCACCCGGTTCAGGTGATCCCCTACGGTCCCGCTCTTATTGCAAGGCTAACTTCACGATAACGTATTCCACCTACATATAGAACCACCGAATCTTAGATTTCATTTTGACATACTAACAGGTAGAATTCGGTGGTGTATTTCCTTGTTGTAGATTCTGAAGCCGCTGGAACATAAGTTGATGACAGTGTCCCGCATGTGTTCTTTCATCTTCTCCCACGGTAGGATCTTTGGCTCGCCTACCCGAGTTCTTGATGGTTTGAGTTGTTTCCACCATGTTATCGCCCTTTGTGTTCTTGATATCATCTTTGTGAACTCGATTCCTCCCACACTTGCACGTTTGCCAACAAGCGGGATTCTACTGTTCCCATGTCAAAAACATAGTAATGGCCAATACTACTACCTTCTTACAACGTTATTATAGCATCCAACACTCCCCAAACGGCTCCACCCATGTCATAGATGCATTTGCATTCAAGTGAGCGATCAATCTTATATTTTTCTCTTCCATACTAGTTGAGCAAAACCACATTCCCAAAAAAGAATGACATTGATCTTCAAGTTCTACCGTACAACTCCTACATTTCTACCAGTCTTGCCTCTTGACCCATTTATCCATTGGTAGTGCACCATTGACGAAAAGCCATCCGAATGCTGTAATTTTGCATGGCAACCATAGCCTATTCCAAAACCTATCTAGAAAACCTTGACCGATGGAATATTGCTGCCATAATCTCTTCTGAGGTACATTATCGGTTGTAGTTGCCGAAATTACGTGCCTCCCAAGCTTTATTGTGTATTGGAAAAAGGGAACATGCTTTGCTGAGACTGATAAGGATCTACCCAATAGTATTCTGCATGTTCCCATTGTAGGTTTACTAATGGCTGTTGTCCTCTATATACCCATGTCTTCAGAATCCATTTATCATCTATTTTCCTAAGATTAGGGTCCACATACCAAGTTTGTTGAAAACATGCCACCACTCTTATACACGCTAAAAGGATGCTTGTTGAACAATGGGATCCTCTTGCCTTGTATTTAGATGAGCCATGTGCCGATATTGTGAGCTTTATATTTGGCCATGTTTCCCGAGGCATGCTGGGGAGGAAAATGGTCGACGACGAGAAGAGGATTGAAGTGATTATCTTTGCATTGTAGGATTACTATGAACAATGGTCAACCAGGCTCTCCATCAATGACGCGACGTCATTGAAAGGTTAAATAATAATCGTGGAGAGACAGTCGGCCAAGAGTGGACTCATCATTTAAAAAGGAATGGATCAAGCTGAGGGCATCATGGAAAGGGAAGAAAGGCACCATTTCAATATTCGAAATGCACACTCTTTCCGAATGGAAAGACGACACAACCAACCGGGTTTTAGCGCGGGCACGGAAAATGTACGTAGGTCACACCGCCATGGAAAATGTACGTGTATGTCCGACATGTACTTAGCAATATATAATGCACATGCGCGCTCACTCTTACGGTCATATACAGTTCACTCAAAAAGGATTAATTTCTAGCATTACAATAGTGTACTAGGGAGCTATTGATAGTGTGAAACGGACAAGCTCATCATACTATTATAACCAATGACCATGCCTACTAAACGAATTACTATGCATACATACACAGGCATGCACGCACGCGATGATGTGCATGCATGCAACGATGTGCATGCATGCAACGATGTGCATGCATGCGATGATGTGCCTGCATAGACAGGCATGCATGCGATGGTTGTGCATGCATACACAGGCATGCATGCGATGGTTGTGCATGCATGCATACATACCTATGAGCATTTAAGATGCAGACACTGACGGCTGGCCCCGTGAGAAACAACTAGTGCTCCTCGTGATGATTTATGATGATGTGCATAGAGTAGGGACGCAGCACTGGGCAGCCGTGGTGATGGCGACATCTGCTAGGGTTCTTCTTCTTCTTCTCCTGCGTCTTCATCATCATCATCTTCTTCTTGCTCCTCCTCATCTTCTTGTTACTCATCCATCTCGTCTTCTTTTTCATTGTCCTCGTTTTAGTCGTCATCATTATCCTCTTCTCCTTCCGCCATTCGCTCTGGCTGTGACAACCACCACGATGATCCGTGGGATGATCTATGGAATCTGTTCATTTGCCAAGGTTTTCTGAATGTTACTATCCTATTGAGTCTGTAAGTTTGTTATAACGTGTACTCCGCATCCTAATTAATTACGGTTGAACAAGGATTCATTCTCAGTTCTTGAATCATTCTTCGCATTAGTGGAGACTAATATGTGGTGTGCCATTTAATTGATCTGCTGCAAATTGCAGGTAGCTAGGAAACTGATCTTTCACTCTCACTCGGAAGATTTGGAAGACCAGAAGAAGCCGCTGCCAGCAAGTGATCTAATTTATGAATGTTCAATAGAAACCTCTTTTTTTCCTCATGTTTCAATTCTTTTTGGAGGAGCGGATAGCTGTCATGCTCCTGTAATGTCTCCTTCCATTTCCGACCTGCGTTGCAGGAAGCTTGATCTGCCTTTTGTAAGCCATGCCGATCTTGCAAGCAGAGTTCTCTCTCTCTCGTGACGTGATTGACTGTGTATTTTGCAGATCCGTCGCTTGCTGGTTTATAATGTTGTAATTGATGGTGTAGTGAGGCTAGCTCGCTAGCAATATGAACGATGGAAACTGATATTGATTCAAATAAAAAGCACAATTACCAGGGAGAAGTTTAACACTTTTCATGATGCGGCCAACAGCTAGAATCTAGTAGATTGGCAGGTGCAAAGCGCAATAAGAATGCCTACAGTGAGCTGCTCCTCCTCGTTTCTGCTGCTATATTTTCTGGATTCGCGATGCAAAGCCTGCATCATGGAACCGGCCTGCTCCCAAGGTAATTACTAATCAAGTGATGCAGGGAATCGGACTTTCAAGGACATGATTTTGGATCGGCTTAATCCAGAGAACAGTATAAGACCAGCCATATTGCAATAATATGCTTTGATATATTTTGACAAGAAGGTTTAATTACGTCAATGGTTCCTGTTTAAATTGGTAGAAGAACTAAAATGCAACTGATCAGTTTCAAAGGCACGAGACTTATATTCACTGTGTATTCGCCTTGAAGGCTAGGGACTAATTTCCATGCTCGCTTGAGTAAACGAGCCGACCTTCATGATCTAGCAACTGTTTACTTGTAAGGCATACAGACCTAGTCTACACTGTTGATGATCATGTTATTCTTGGATATGTGGCTAGTCAACAGCGGTGTTCGTAACGTCGATGGAGCAGAACCTAGTTAGTGTCTTAGGATAGGGGCATACACTAGTGTACCGAGCTTCAATCACTACTGTGCACATGACAAGTGCTTCGATGAAAGCCCCTAGGCACTTCTAATTTCCAGGCTCTCTTGAATAACCGGAAGCCTCTACCTATTAAGCTGCATCGTTTATGCATGCAAGAAGAGTGTACGAATCTGGTCATCACCGATGCTACTCTTGGGTACTACACCAGCTCACACACATATTAAGCTAGGATTACAGTCGAGGTTTAATCGTCATGATATAGTTCAGAATTAATGGGATCACCATAGTTGTAAGTCGCACTGATTAGAATCATGATAGATACGTTGTAGCTCGATACGGTAACAACAACACCGGATGTTCAAGAGTAATACGTCGCTGAAATCAGCTGATTGCTTAGTAAGTTGTATATGATTGCTTAGGTAATATTCGTCCGTGTTTAGAGCACAGCACCATTGGGTCAGCATCATCCGTCCGTTCATGTCATGAGGTACCAAACTGCCTTGGCCTAGCTATGAATTTCACGAAGCCTTTGTTTTGTTTCCATAGTACTTATCAAAGCAGCATGCAGTGATGTTGCTCTTTGTCGCGTAACATATAGGTACCAGATTAAACTATAATTTGCACTTACGATAGAAGATGAATCATGATGCCATACTTAAGCAAACAGATATACAGTAATGAATCAATGTAATGGATTCAGGAGTGCTCCGTTGTATGCGATCATCTGAATGAGTTATATATATTATGCATGACCACATTAATGACAAGAATATTATGATGAAGTGAATCGATGGGATGGTTTTATAAAAGTTGTGTTTCAATGTCAATGAATGGAACTTTTATATCTGAAACTAGCAAGAGAACAACTAGTTCAAAGTTTGTCCCACTTAGAATCACTAGATAGCTGGTCTTTAAAAGCCCGCAAGGGCAGCCCAGAGGGGGTCGGCCTCCTCCAAGTGGATGTTCCACCAAAACGATCCAGCTTCTTCCAATAACTGATCAAATGGTGGCGGTTGTATACGGTGATCGAATCCCAGATCATCAGGTACAGGTAATTTGTACAGATCTTCAGCCGGAGGACATGAGTATTGTTGTTCATGCCCCATATCCACCGTGAGCAAGCTGGAGTGATCTTCAATATTCCCAGCTTGGTGTGTCCTGTTGGCACGGGCCGAGCCGTAATTACCACTGTCAAGTTCCTTGATGGGGTCGAGTTGTAGCATATGATGGTCGAACCCCAGATCATCTGGTGCAGGTAATTTGTGCAGATCTAAATCGGCCGGAGGACACAGGTATTGTTGTTCAATATGCTCCATATCGACCGTCACAAAGGCGCTGGAGTACTGATCATCTTGGATATTCCGGCCAGTTTGCTGTGTCATCGTGTTGGCGCTGGCGGAGCAGTAATTACCACAGTCTAGTTCCTTGATGTGGCCGACCTGTGGCTGATCGATGTTATTAGGAGAAGGAGTGATCAGCGGTGGCAAGGATGTCCGCAAGAAGCGGTCGAGATCGGATTCCAGGTCATGGGGATCGATATCCATACCTCCAGTCATCTGAAATAGATATGGTTGAATATGATGATCCGAATGAGAATTATTTGGAGCAGCAGAGGATGATGATGGCATGTTGTTGTAAGCCGTAGAAGAATATGATCGGTCATGGAAATCGATGTCCGTGGCCGGCTCTACCTGTTGCACCTGCTGCTGTGCTGGTACTCCTGCGGCTAATAGAATATCGAGATCAATCTGCCAACTGTTGTCATTGTCATCATCGTTGCCGGACAGCAACTCGGTCATGAGGTATTGCAGTATATCGGTGTCGGTAGCCAGAGCAGTTGATGTAGGATCGGTGTGGCCGGTACTACTGTCTGATACCACATGATGTATCGCAACAGCTGCCAGTGGCATCGGGGCAATCGAATCGGTGCGGCGACCAGTGGCGGTGCCATCACCAGATTCATCCCCGCAGGTATATTTCTTCTTGCAAGTCTGATGTTGGCGCGGCTGATGATGAAGCTTGGCATTCGAGGAGGACTGCATCGACATCTTAGACTTAAGCTGCTGCTTCTTCTTCTTCTTCGACTGGCTCACCGATCCAGCACGGCCGCAGGGGTCATGGTGGTAAATGAAGTGCTCGCCGCAGCACCGGTAGCAGGGCTGGTCGAAGCTCGAGATTCGGGTGCCCTTGGTGCGATAGCGGTTGTTGAAGTAGCGGAACTTGACGGCATCGGCCTTGCCGCACTCCGGACACGGGGGCTGCAGGCTCCTGTAGAACATCTCCTCCGCGCACATCTCCTCCATTCCCGCTCTGATCTTCCTCCTCTTAATCTGTGGTACTGCTACTGCGGATGACTCTGATGATTTCTCCATCTCCACGCTCTGATGAGATTCTCTTCCTCTCTCCACGTCGCGGCCAGGCCTTGCAGACTTTCTCTTAAATTTTCCACCTAGATGATCGATTCTATCTCTACTTACTTCTGTTTGTTTTTACCTGCTGCCTACCTCCACGCCGTCTCTCTACAGAGCAGCTGCCATTGCTTCTTCCGACAACTAGGCGAGCAGTACGAGTTAAATAGCAGAGAAGGATTTGCTGACGCGGAAACCCTAGCAGCCCCAGGTGCTTGGAACTGAATACTACAGGCGTTCATCCCTCTTTAATACTCGATCCCATTCGTCCCTGTATTCACACGTGCATTTACAAGTTCATTTCTCTATACTGAGGAGATACAGTCAGAGTAAAAATATGTTATGAATATTACCTATTTGTTGAATTTTGGTTGTTTTTCCTGAAAATGGTATATAAGAAAGTAAGTTATACAGAAATACCTCGACTTTTTATTTCCAGAAAATATACCTACTCATGGACGAAGTGCTAAAGGTTAATCACGCTCATCATCGATTTCTAACAACAATGCACAGAATACATGTCAGCAAGCAAGATGCAGGTAACATTTGTGCAAGATGCTTTCTTTATTACTGCTTTTGAAATGGACCTGCAATATGTAGCCCTGGAATGCCTTCAGGGTACGTAGCCACAGATCACTGCAGTATGAGTGATTCTTGAGATTATTAGCTTGATTTTCTATTAGAATGTGTGATTCGGTACGTAGCCACAGATCACTGTAGTATGAGTGATTCTTGAGGTTATTAGCTTGATTTTCTATTAGAATGTGTGATTCTCCAGGTTCATAGCATTTTTGTTAATGAAGCAAACCCATTGGGCTGCTTGTACTATAAACCGATTCAATATTTTGCATGTAATAATGAAGTTACTTGAAGAAATTTTTGCAGAGATCCATAACGTCCTTGGAACACCACCACAACAGCTGTTGGACAAGATGAAGAGGTCGCGTTGCGACTCTTCTTGTTTGAAGATTTGACATGGAGATGCACATCTCACCTGTGACTATTGTTTGGAATCGAAGAGGAGATCACAGAGTTTTGCTCTACAAGATGGTTCTGCGGCATTGCTCGTCTCATACCACACGCATCACCAGTTTGATTATGAACCTGCATGCTTATTCACTTCGAAGTTTTCCTTTCCTTCATTTGGTAGTCTGCGATTATGATGTGTTTTTGTGTTGCATTAACCCCGTAGATGTCTTTGGCAAATACAGGGAAGGCATCCGGAGGGTTAAGGAAGTTTTGTTACTCTTTCTGGAAGTCAATGTGTTGTTGATGTTGCTCGTTTTGAAA
>CAKZGI010000466.1 GCA_936914905.1 uncultured Trichormus sp.
CCTAATAGATGAAGGTTTTAAAAACTACGCTTTATTCCAACAAACCCAAAACCTTTATGAATTCTTGACTTTGGCATCTTAGTTTCAACATAGACCTTGATAATAATCAAGCTGAACTAACGTTACCTTTACCACTGAGAAAAAGAAAAGTCTGTGGTGGGTCTCTTTCTTTCTATGGAGCGATTCCAACATACTGCCAATTTATTGACGGTTATACAAACTCGTCACCCTCAAGCACTGTCTCTAATTGAGTTTTTTGACTAACCTATCAAAGGGATAGTTAACTCTGCTTTACAGACACCTTCTTTAATCCCTCTAGTTTCGATCTGAATCCTTACAAAAACTAATTGGTTACATAATTTTAAATATTTTATAAGTCTAAGTTTCACTGGTTTGCTGTATATATTAGTACAGCTTATAATTTCCGAGTCATCACATCACGCTAATTTCATTCTGATTTCATTTTCGTATGCAAACATAGTCACGTGCTAATGCTCCTGTAAGTGAATTGATTCATGAATGATTTTTAATAGGTAAAATTCCGTACGCACAATTTTTGAACATTGCTTGTATCTGTGGGGTAGTTGTAAATATTATTTACCAAATATTCCAGGTAAAATTTTAGCAAATGCTGGATATAATCACAAGTTTAAAGCTTATACAGAGATAAGCAGTCCCGAAGGAATAAGTGTTGATACTCAAACAGCTCAACATTATAGTTAAACCTGTAAAGTTGAAATTTCTTCTATCAATTGGGATCAAAATAACTGGAAAGATTGAAATTTTGCCTAATCAAAAAGTAAGAGTTACACCAGCAATAGAGGGTAAAGTGGTAGAATTTTTAGTTAAACCTGGTCCTGTGGTAACAAAAGGTGAAACTGTGGCGGTTTTATCTAGTTCTGATTTAGCAGAATTGCGGGTTAGTTTTCAAGAAAAATGTGCAGAAGCAGAAGTAGATTTACAACAAGCGCAAGCTGATTTTAAGTTACTACAACAAAACTTAGAACCTCAGCAGCACATTGCCAAAGTAGAAATTAATCAAGCACAGATTGAATTTAGAGTAGCACAAGAACAATACGATCATGATCGCACTTTAGTCCAAGGTGGTACACCTCCCCGTCGTCAAATATTAGAGTCAGAAGCACATTTAGCAGGAAGAAAATCCGAGCTTACTAACCCTTCCAGTCGTCGGGAAGTTATCGAGGCATAAATACAATTTAATCGTAGTTAAGTGTAGTTAGATATAACTATGTCTCATACTAATCTTAGTAGTACTGCTTATAATGCAAGGTTATAACAATTGGGAAGGTTGGCTAATTACAAAGGATTAGTAACAGTAATTGTGCCTATTCCTGCTATAGTTGCATAAACATTAGTGACGTTGGGATAAACTTTGACACTTGATTCTGACAGCAAACCATTAATGAATATTCTGAATGATAATCGGGTGTATGCAACAGTGAATATTTATGGAAAAGAATTGCGAAAGATTAAAAAAGGTCAATAAGTTAAAGTTACAGTTGCTAGTTTACCAAATCAAAGTTTATCGGGACATATTAATTGAACTCGTGCCGTCGTGGAAGATGAAAAAAAATTGTACCAGTAAAAGCAGACTTAGTAAAGTCTAGCGGTATTTTAAAAGCAGGAATTTTTGTACAATTAGAAGTTTTAACTGATAAAATAAAAATCAAATTGTAGCAATTCCCTCTCAAGAAGTTGTAGAAGGGCATAGTCAGTAGTAGTTTATGTACAGAATGAAAAAAATTATCAACCTGTAGAAGTGGTTTTAGGAGAAAATTCAGGGAATTTAATTGAGGTAAAATCAGGTTTATTGGCAGGTACTTTTCTATTAACTCAACGTGCTATGCAATTATAAGCTCAACCTTTGCAGAGTGGGAATAAAGTAAAGGAGTCTAAAGGAGAAATTTCGGAAACTACGGTTTCTCTCACTTTAGGTTGGTTGTGGGTTTTAGCTGCTGGTGGAGTGTTAGCGGTTGGTGGTTTTTGATTAGGAAGAAGAAGTCTTGTATCGAACGATAAAGACGCAGAGGAAGCAGAAAAGGAAGTTGAGAGTATGAGGTAGGAAACATTAAGTGCTCTAATTAAATGGGTGATCACTCGACTTTCGTTGGTTATTATGGGTGCAATAGTAGTAACCATTTCGATTTTTCGGACTATTCTCCAAATACCTTTAGATGTCTTTCCTAATTTTGTACTTCTGCAAGTGGAAATTCAAGCGGAAGCACCAGGTTTACCACTAGAAGAAGTGGAATAATTGGTAACTTTACCAACCGAAATTGCAATTAGTAGAGCTCCTCATGTAACAGCAGTTCCTTCTTCTACTGCAGCAGGAATTTCTGTTGTCAAGATAATTTCTAACTAGAAAACTGATATTGATCAAGCCAGACAATTAGTTAAAGAAAGATTATAACAGGTGCTAAGTAAGTTAATAGAAGGTGTAGAAACACTACAAATATCACCAATTACTTCTCCAGTAGGGATGATTTTACAATATGCTGTTACTGCTGGAGGTCCACTGTCAATGGAACTAAAACGGATTATAGATTGGCAATTTCAAATCATTTATCGGCAGTTCCGGGAGTCAGTTAAGTTGTTGCTTATAGTGGAGATATTAGGCAATATTATGAAGTACTAGTTATTCCTAATAAATTAGGAGCTTTTGATATTTATCTACAACAGCTAAATGAAGCTGTTAATGCCACAAATATAAATGCTTACGGTGGTTATTTAGTTGATTCAGACCAATAGAAATTAATTGGAGGAATTAGTGGAATTGAATCTATTGAAGATTTGAAAAAATTAGTTATTGTCGCTCGTAATGTTACACAAGTAAGAAGATCAGATGTAGCAGATATCCAAGTAGGTGCAGCTATTAGACATCTTACGGAATTAATCATATGTTATGATGGGGGTTGTCTGGGTTTTAGCCAAGAGTTAGATTTACACGATTATGTTTGAATTAGCAATTGCAAAGAACACCAAAAATACATAAAATCTAAAACTCTCTATTATACCACAGGAACAATTGTGCAAGAGGTCTATTAAACGAGATGATGGGAATTGTAATGCTCAAAAAGCCAATATTATCATGATTAATAAATAGCTTTTAGCTGATATACTAACTGTCAATCTTACCCTCGAAGTAGGAATGGGGGAAACTGAAAATAGGTTGTCTAAAGATATCACAGTTATAACTAAATTCCGCCAAGAAGATTATATAGATTTCTCCATATAAAAAGCCCTTACAGCATTAATTCAAAGCATCATAGTCGTTGCTATTATTCTTATTCCTTTTTCAATGAATTGGCGTAACCTTACTTTTTATCTAACCCCCTTACCTATGTCTTTATTATTAGGAGTCATTGCGGTCAATTGGTTAGGATAAGGTTTAAATCCCATGACTTTAGGTGGTTTAGCCATCGCCATTGACTCATCATTTTATGATGTAATAGTTGATACAGAAAATGCCTATCGTTGCTTGCATGACAATAAATATTGTCCTCATCCTCCTCCAGTATTAGAAGTCGTTTTCGCTTCTTGTAAAGAAGTTAGAGATTCTGTCTTTAGTGCCACTGTCATTACTATACTATAGTTATTCTTCCTCCTATCTTTGCTTCAATAGGTGTGGAAAGTAGTATATTCATTACTATGGGAATTGGTTATTTAGTCGCTATTTCAGCTTCTAGTATGAGGGCTTTAACGCTAAGTCCTGCTTTATGTACTATTTTACTTCCTCATCGGAGATTACCAGAAAAAGAACTTTGGGTAGTGAGATCTTCTAGACAGCTTTATCATCCATTACTAAAATTTCCTCTGCGTTGTTCTTCTATTATTATTTCACCAGATGCTATTATTTCAATAGGTGCGGCTAGTTTAATTGCTGCTATGATTATTGTTCCCATTTTGGGAAGAGTATTTTTACCAGAATTCCAAGAATCAACTTTAGTGAACACCTTAACTTTATATCCAGGTGTGTCTTTAGAAGCTACAAATAGAGCAGGTTCTGCTATTCAATATCCACTCTCGAAAAGGACCCAAGATTTCCTGATGTCCAATTACGTTATGGACGTGTGCTAAGTGATTCTGATGCTGCTCGTGTAAATTTGGTACATTTGTATATTGAATTAAGTAAATAGGGAATGAAATACAGATAGAAATCTCTAGAAAAGCTGCGATAAGATTTGAATAAATTACTAGGAGTTTCACCAAATATTGGTGGTTTTATTTCTCATGACATAGATGAAGTATTATCTGGAGTCAGGAGTACTATAGCCGTAAAAATTTTCGCGACAGATCATTGCTCAACAAGTAAACGATGTGATAAAAACAGTTAAAGGAATTGTTGATTTATAACTAGAACCCTAAGTACCAATTGAACAAGTCTAAATTTAAAAGGAATTGTTGATTTATAACTAGAACCCTAAGTAACAATTAAACAAGTCTAAATTTAATTTGACCGTTTAGCTGCAAGTAGATCTGATTTAACAATCAGCGGAATTTCCAGATATATTGGAACTACTTTAAATGGTAAAGTCGTTTCTCAGATTCTGGAGAAATAGAAAACTTTTGATTTACTCTCTTAATTAAAACTAGAAGCAAGATAGAATTTACAGACAGTTAGTAATATCTAAATTGATACTCATGGCGGTTAAAAATACCCTTTTTCTAAGTGGCGTTTATTAAAAATGAAAGAGGATCAAGTACTATCAACCGTGAAAATATTTACTGATTGATAGTCATTTCTGCAAATGCTCAAGGTCGGAACTCACATTCTTTCTTCAATGAAATTGAAGAAAGAATTCAACAGAAATTATAAATTCCTCATAGTTATTATGATATCCAATATGCTAGTCAGTTTAAACCTGATGAAGAAGCTACAAAGAATATTTCAATTTTTAGCACCATCGCTTTTATTATGATTACAGTGACTATGTATATTTCTGTGATATATATTCTCTCCACAATCATGATTGTAATTGACTTAGTATTGGCATTAGTAGGAAGTGTAATTGCAGTTGCTTTAACTGGGGGAATTATTTCTATTGCTTCATTATTTAGTTTTGTAACTTGATTTGGTGTAGCTACTAGGAACAGTTTGCTACTGGTAGATGATCAAAATAACAAATTAGCTAAAGGTACACGATTAAGAGAAGTTTTAATTCAAGGCTCTTTGGAAAGATTGAATACTATTTCAATGACGGCTTTTGCTTCTGCTTTAAGAGCACTATTAGTTTTTGAAGGCGGTTTGCGTAAAGACATTTGACAACCCTTTCGGTTGTAGTTCTGGGTGGTTTGTTTACCTCCACAGTGTTAACGCTATTAGTTATTCCGGCATTATATGCTCAATTTGGTAGATTCTTCACATCGAACCACTGTAGACACAGAGTAGACAGAGAAAAATAGGAAGGAGTTTTATGAAGTTAGTGAAGTTGAGTTTTATTGTTTTTAGCAGTATGGGAGTCCTATTTTTAGGTGCTTATAATAACAGAAAACCAGGAACTACCTAACAACCCAGAACTAGTAACAAAGACTGAAAATATACCTAAAGTAACAAAACTGGCTGCAACTCAAAATAGTAAACCCAGTAAAGGTGGTTAAGTTGTCAAAGTTGGTAAATATCATTTAGAATTTGTACCTGAACCAGAAAAAAGGTACACACTTAGATTTTTATTTGCTTTCTGGTAACAAACATGAAACAGTTCCTAATGCAAAAGTGACAGCACGAGATAAAACTCCTAAAGGATAACAAAAAACCATCAAACTTATCTGTGATAAGAAGGTAAAAACTACGCTATGCTTTTACTAGAAGCAGATATAGGTGAATATCAAGTAGTTGTACTTTCTGATGTTAAAGGTGAAAAATCAAGGGTAGATTTCCATATAAACGCTAGATTATAATTCAATGATAAAATAAGTATGAAACGTATTTTAGTATGTATATTCGTGGCTACAACGTTTTTAGTTTCTCCTGGTTGTTCATCAACTAAATCAAGTGAGATAAATGCTCCTAATGGTGAAACCACTTCTCAACTGGAAAAACAAGAAACACAATCCATGAGTGACAATCAAGACGGACACTCGATGGAACAAATGAATCATGATAGTCATTCAATAGAAAATATAAATAATGAAGATAACTCAAAAATCAGTACTAAAGCCAAATTCAAAGCACCTGAAAACCTAGCTGCTAATCAACAGATCAACTTAGTTATTGATATTCAGGACACTGCTGGAAAACCAGTCAATCAATTTGACATCTTCCAAGAGAAACTAATGCACTTAATAGTGGTTAGCAACAACTTAGAACATTTCGATCATCTTCATCCAGAGTATAAAGGAAATGGTCACTTTGAAGTTAGTACCAACTTTCCTATACCAGGAGAATACTCACTTTTTAGTGAGTATAAACTAGCTGGACAAAAGGAATCATTATCATTGACAAATATCTCCATTCCTGGTTCGGTTACCCTTTCCAAAAACTTATCTAAATATGAAAAAACTAAAACCTTATCAGATACAAAAGTCAACCTCAACCTATCAGCACAGAAAATCAACGCCGGTGAAGATATTAAATTAACCTTTGATTTAAAAGACAATAAAAACCGAACTATCAAAGACCTACAACTATACTTAGGAGAAAAAGGACATTTAGTAATTATCAAAAGCTCATCTCCTCTCACTGCTTCCGATTATATCCACGCGCACGCTCTCAAAAATACGACGGATGAAAACATTGCATTTCATACAAAGTTCCCCAAATTAGGAACATATAAAATGTGGGTGCAATTTAACCGCAATGGGAAAATCAAGACTGCAGATTTTTGGGTAGTCTTAGAATAGACTGTCTAAATTTCATTTTAGTTTTATGAAGATTCATCAAAATTCAAAATCTCAAACTTCAGATTGACTTGTTCAAGGTTAAATGATGCAAAAAATAATTTTTTGTAGTCTAATTACCTTCTTATTTACTTCTCCAATTCCAGCAACCTTAGGAGTAGGGGCTTTACAGGATGCAAAGGCTCCTCATATTATTCATAGTGGCGCAAGTCCAAATTATGTCAGCTTACAAAAAGCTGGTCATTATTTTTAAATACATATCCAAGATAGAGCAGTTTCACAACTTTCTATCAAAAAACCAAAAGGAATTAAAGTGACTGAAGGGGTTGATGTCAGTCATCAACATGGGAAAAAAATAGATGTTTGGGAAAAAAATAAATGTTAATGTTTCTAGTAATAATGGGAAATATACAATTAATTTTACCCAACCCGTGCCAATAGAAACTATATATCTATTTTCTCAAATAGGATTATTACTGATAATCATGAATATCATATTTGGCTCTATCCAATCTATGCTAGAAGTGTGGGTAGGTAAGGTAGCATATATACCAATTAGTACAGTCCGAATTCAAACTTATACATAGCTGGAAGTGTGAAAATCTTACTACTCGAAGATGAAGCAAATTTAGGTGTAGCTATCAAAAAAACCCTAAATTAAGAAGCTTATGTAGTAGATTATTTATTAGATGCTAACCAAGCATGAAACTACCTATAAACCCCATCAAGAAAGTATACTTTGGCTGTCTTCGACTGCCTAACTCTTGGGTTATCTGGCCTAGAATTATGTAATAAATTAAGGTCAAAAAATAACCCATAACTAGTTTTAATGGTCATAACAAAAGATCGCATGGAAGATAAACTAATCGGCTTAGATGCTCGTGCTGATAATTATTGAGTTAAACTATTTGGAATGGCAAAATCATTAGTAATGCTACATGCATTACAAAGAGGCTCACCACAAATACAGAGCTGGAAAATTCAATTAATAAACTTTACTTTAGATTATGGAACTCGTGACCTTTATGGTCAAGATATAGACATTCCTCTCACTAATGAAGAATTTCAATTATTAGAATGTTTTTTAAACATCCTCATTAAATTATTACCCGTGACCAGATTATCAATCAATTTTGGGAATTACGAGAAGAACCTGTCAGTAATGTAGTAGCAGCCCAAATACAGTTATTAAGACGTAACTTAGAAGGAAAACTATGTATTACCCTAGGTAAGGACTGAGGTGGTGGGGTATTGACAAGTGTGATAGGTGAGGCAGAATATAG
>CAKZGI010000467.1 GCA_936914905.1 uncultured Trichormus sp.
AGCGATTCCAACATACTGGCAATTTATTGACGGTTATACAAACTTGTCGCCCTCAGGCACTTTCTCTAATTGAGTTTTTTGACCAACCTATCAAAGTAATGGTTAACTCTGCAATCCCTCTAGCTTAGACCTGAATCCTTACAAAATATTTAAATAAAATCAAGGGATATTTGAACATGAGTATTCCAATAACCACCCAACTCCCCATTCCCCCACACTTTAACCCTGCAAAAGTCGGTGAAGTATACCGCTTACCTTACCAACAACGCGCAACCGAAGCGGAAGTATGGACAAAACAACATAATATCCCACCAGCATCAACAGATAAAGCCCGCATTTGTCTATTATTAATAGATGTCCAAAACACTTTTTGTATTCCTGATTTTGAATTATATGTAGGTGGACAAACAGGAACAGGTGCAGTTGATGATAGTAAAAAATTATGCGAATTTATTTATTGCAATTTGGGAGTAATTACCAAAATTATCCCCACCCTCGACACTCACACAGCTATGCAAATATTCCATCCTATTTTTTGGATAAATACAGATGGAGAACATCCCACACCAGCAGCAACTAATATTACACCCGCAGATATTGAAGCAGGTACTTGGCAAGTTAACCCAGCAGTGGCTAATAGTGTGACTAATGGTGATTATGAATTATTAAAAAAACAGGCTTTTCATTACGTTAAACAACTCAGTCAAGATGGGAAATACCCGCTAACAGTTTGGCCTTATCATTCTATGATAGGAGGAATTGGTCATGCTTTGGTTTCATCTGTTGAAGAAGCCATATTTTTTCATAGTATCGCTCGTCAAAATCAAACCCAATTTGAATTAAAAGGGGAAAACCCTTTAACAGAAAATTATTCTATTTTACGTCCAGAAGTATTATTAGGATTTGATCAAAAGCCAATTGCTAAAAAAAACACAAATTTAATAAAACAACTTCTAGAATTTGATGTTGTAATTATTGGCGGACAAGCTAAAAGTCACTGTGTGTCTTGGACAATTGACGATTTATTAACAGAAATTCAACAGGTAGATAGCACCCTAACAAATAAAATCTATCTACTCGAAGATTGCACCTCAGCTGTTGTTGTTCCGGGAGTAGTTGACTACACAGAACAAGCTAATGCCACTTTCGCTAGATTTGCAGCAGCAGGAATGCACATTATTAAATCTACCGAACATTTGGTAATGGGTAATTGGTAATTGGTAAGATATTTTCCTAGTCCCCAGTCCCTCATTTCAAATAGTCTTTTGGATCTTTTGCAGTCCAACCAAGGGATTCATTAGCACGAATTTCAAAATGTAGGTGTGGTTCTCTAGAAGTTGGTTGGCCTGTAGCACCGACTGTTCCTAATATGTCACCTTGTTTTACTGCTTGTCCCAAGGTCACTTGAATAGTTTCCAGTTGAGCGGAACGAGTTTGCAGTCCACCTGCGTGGTTAATAATGACTAATTTGCCATAACTAGCCTGGTCTTTAGCAAAGACTACAATACCTGGTGCGATCGCTTGCACAGGAGTACCCACTGGTGCTACCAAATCTACACCACTATGAAATAAAACTTTACTTGATGTTGGTTCAATTTGCCACCCATAAGGTAAGGCTACGGTTGTACTTTTTGGTAAAGGATATCTAAATATGGTTGCAGATGGTGCAGTTTGTCCAGGGGACGCAGTAATTATTCTATTAGGTGTTTTTGTTAATTCTGGAACAACTGGAACAAAAACAACTCTGGGATTTTGTTGACAACCATTAATTTCAAACAAAGTATCTGGACGCACTTCGTACTTTTTAGCTATTTGTCGCCAAGTTTGATCACCAGTTACTGCTACTACAATTCCATCGCAGGGGGGTATTTGCAATTGGGTACCAGCTGCGAGCATTCTGTTATTAACAGATGGATTCATACCAGCAATTGTTGTGGGCTGGAGATTGTAACCCTGGGCTATACTCTCCAAAGTTTCACCACGAACTACTTGATAGCGTTGAATACGGGATAAAGCAGGAGTTGGACAACTTGGTACAGCAGCATTAGCATTTTGGGTTGGTGACAATGTGGCTAGTAGCCCCAAAACACTCATTAAGCTATATAAAAACAGTGGTCTATAGGAAAAAGTCATGACAAAAAGTTCCCAACTCGCTAATTCTAGATTTTATATGCGGAATCTTAAAGATAGGGTAATTTTTCTCCCTGATTGGATGTGATTCCATGAATAGTAATACTACTCACTTTGTCAAAAAAGAAAGTTATCAATTGGGTTGTGGAATTTACCTCTTCCTCTCTTAACCGACAAGCATTGTCATGAATTGTATTCAATTTCTGTAAATTAATCTGTTCACTTATGATTTAGTTGACTACACTTAGAAATTAGTAACTGTCTTTCTGTGAGCGCAATTATTCTTAATTAATTAATTAATATGAAGTTATCTGTGAAGCAACTAGTCGTTTACTTGTTTTTAGTAGCTGTTGGTGGTGGTGCAGGTGTATTTGGCAGTCGCTATTTTTTGCCCCAGCATCACTCGTTTCAAGAGTTAAAAAATTTCACAGTGGCTTTACCTCCAGAAGCGGTTGTTCCCTATCCTATTGATGGAGCAACTAATTCTACTAAGAGTGATAATGTCAATTTTATTGCTACTGCTGTACAAAAAGTAGGATCGGCAGTTGTGCGAATTAATGCTACTCATAAAGTAGCAAATCCAATTTTTGGCGCATTTGACAACTCTATGTTAAAGCGTTTTTTTGGGGAAGATGAAGAACCAATTCCTTCGGAACGAATTGAGCGTGGTACAGGATCGGGGTTCATTTTAAGCGCTGATGGTCAATTACTAACGAATGCTCATGTAGTAGATAATACTGATACTGTACAAGTTACGCTCAAAGACGGGCGAATTTTTGATGGTAAGGTGGTAGGAATTGATACTATAACCGACGTAGCAGTGGTCAAAATTGCCGCTGATAAATTACCGACGGTGAAATTAGGGAATTCGCAAAACTTAATTCCTGGACAGTGGGCGATCGCTATTGGCAATCCTTTAGGTTTAGATAATACTGTTACTATTGGTATCATTAGCGCCACTGACCGGACTAGCACCCAAGTTGGTGTTCCTGATAAGCGGGTAAGTTTTATCCAAACCGATGCAGCAATAAACCCTGGTAACTCTGGCGGCCCTCTCTTAAACGCCCAAGGAGAAGTTATTGGCATTAATACCGCCATCCGCACCGACGCTCAAGGACTTGGTTTTGCTATTCCCATTGAAACTGCTGCCCGCATAGCTAATGAGTTATTTACCAAAGGAAAAGCAGAACACCCCTTTTCAGGAATTGAAATGGCAGACCTTTCACCTGCCAAAAAACAAGAATTGAATCAAAAAAAGCAACTCAACATTCAGCTTGATGTCGGTGTTGCCATTAAAGGAATTGTGGCAAATTCCCCAGCACAAAAGGGTGGTTTACTCATAGGCGATGTGATTCAAAAAATCAATGGTAAACCAATTAAAAGTTTAGCCCAAGCACAGAAAATTATTGAGTTTAGTACAGTCCGTGACATTCTGACAATTGAAGTCGACCGCAACGGCAAAACTCAAACCTTCAAAATACGCTCAGGAACTTACCCTCACAAATAGTTAAAAGTACAGGCTCGGCTGCTGACGTTTGTACTCTTGACTATTGATTAGATAAATGCTCTAATTGCATCCTTTGTTCCATCTGGCGCAGAAAGTACCCGGTCATCATTGCTGATGCTAACAGCCCAGCTAAGTTATCCCGATCTGTTGTAATTTGGACGTTAAAACTTTCTGCTGGTAGCATTCCCACTAGTCCTTGGACATTCTGGGAAATGATTTGCTTAATTTCTGGGGTGACAGACTGAGCTACACGGGCTAGAACTTCGGGAGACTGGTGCTGTAAATATTTAAGTAGTTGATTCGGGTGTTCCCCAAAGTGTTCGTTCAGAAGCTGATTAGTGTGTTCCTCAGAGTTGTCGTTCAAAAAGTCAGGATCAAACACCATTGGCAATTTTTTTTAGCTTAGTTGCTAAGTCTACTCTAAACCATAGTACAAGCCTAGCGCATTTATCAGTTATCAGTTGTCAGTTGTCAGTGGTTATTCACTCCATCTTCTCTGTAACCTCTAAGCTGTTTACTGATTCTCTTTGAATATTTAACTTTAGTTCTAGCTGTTGTTCTTTTTCATCTCTGGGAAATACTTGGGGGAGTTGATCGATTTGAAAATATTGGTGAAATTTCGGTGTCACTTGTAATGAATATGAACGGGAATCGCTGTCTCGGCGTTTGCGAACAAAACCTAATTCCACCAGTTCAGGAACGTGCTGGTATACTCCTGAACCGCGTAAATTAATCAAATCGCTTTGGAGTATGGGATTATGGAGAGCTATCGCAGCTAATGTCCGCAAAGCTCCTACACCTAATTCTACAGGTATCAAGGTTTGCACCAAGTCATGAAAATCTGACCTCAGTTGCAAGCTATAACCATTTTCGGTTTCTACGACTTCGAGGGCGCTATCTCGACGGGCATAATTATCCATAAGTTCAATTATGCTTTCTTCCACTGTCGGGCGATCGCACCCAGCATACTCAGCAATTTCACTCAAAGACAAGGATTTACCCTTTAAATAAAGAATTGCTTCTATTTTGATTACTATAGCTATATTTTTCTTGGACATATTGAGACACCTGTCACTTATCACCTATTCCCTGTGACTAAGGATAAATTGACCGATCGCTAAATCTTGAGGAGTTGTCACTTTCAAATTTGTTTCCTCTCCTGGCACTATGCGTACTTCAATCCCGCATTTTTCAAATAAAGCTGCATCATCTGTCACTTCCCATCCTTGTCGCACACCCTCAGCATGACATTGTTTTAACAACTTAACATCAAATCCCTGGGGAGTTTGAGCCGCCCAAAGTTGTTCTCGATCTGGTGTACTTTGAATTATGCCACTTTCATCCACAACTTTGATGGTGTCTTTCACAGGTATAGCAGCAATTAACCCAGGACAATGAAGAATAGCTTCCGCACAAGCATTGAGCAAATTCGGTGTAGCTATACACCGCGCCCCATCATGAATTAATACTTGTTTCGCAGCGTCTGGTAACGCCAACAAGCCATTATAAACCGACTCTTGGCGGGTAGCACCACCAGGAATGAATTCTACTGGTTTAGTGAGCTTTAAATCCGCTATAATGGCTTTAAAGTCTTCCCAGTCATGCGGTTGAGAAATAATCCCAATCCAACTAATAGAACTCGCAGCTTCCGCAGCTAACAAAGTCCAAGCAATCAGAGATTTTGAGTGTACTTGTAATAAAAGTTTATTCCGGTCAGCACCCATTCTTTTGCCACTACCTGCGGCAGGAATTAATAAATACACAACATTTCTCCAAAATTGGCAATTGGGGATTAGTAATTTATACTCTACTGCTTTTTTTGGCGTTGGATAGTTGTCAATATTCAGCTGTCAAAGTCCACAGATTTTTGTCCAAATGATTTTTTCTCTTGTCAAAAATCCGGGTTAGACCTGCTTGAAACACGAGTGAGTTGCAGCGAAGCGATCACTTACACAATTTAAGATCTAAGTTTACGTTCAAGGGATTGACAAGTCACTTATGCATCTAGTATCTTCCTAGGTGTATGGTTAAAGTTCTTTCATCCCATGTAAGTAAATCCTGTTTGTATAGTCGCGTATCTTACAGGAGGCAAGCTACATCCTTGGCGCTGCGAATCAATATTATATTCGCCGTTGTTTTCTGAGACATTCTCATAATAATATCTAAATCAATAAGAAAATATGCAAACATTAATTGTTGATAATTATGATTCTTATACCTTCAATTTGTATCAGATGATTGCTGAGGCAAATGGAAGCTATCCCTTAGTAATTCGTAATAATGAAGTAACCTGGGATGAACTAAAAAAAATTGCCTTTGACAATATTGTGATTTCTCCCGGTCCAGGCCGCCCAGAAAAGTCGGAAGATTTTGGAGTTTGTCGGCAAATTATTGAAAATAATGTAGATGTTCCTTTATTGGGAGTATGTCTGGGACATCAAGGGATTGGCTACCTACATGGTGCTAAAGTCATTCATGCACCGGAAGTTCGGCACGGGAGACTAAGTAACATTTATCACAATAATTCTGAATTATTCCAAGGTATTCCTAGTCCATTTTCTGTGGTGCGATATCACTCTTTGTTAGTTGCAGATGAATTACCTGAGTGTTTAGAAAAAATTGCTTGGACTGAAGACGGATTAGTAATGGGATTACGCCATCGGTATCTACCCTTTTGGGGTGTACAGTTTCATCCCGAATCTATTTGTACAGAATATGGAACAAAATTATTAAAAAATTTTAGAGATATCACGGTGCTATTTACAAAGAAATTATCAATCAGTTCAGAATCAAAATATTTTCCAGGATATCAATCTCTTTATTCTTCTGTTGAGGACATCTACCAACAGGAAGAGAAGTTTGAACTTTATACCAAACAGTTAGATATTTGCCCGAATACAGAACAGATATTTGTCCATTTATTTCAGGAAGCACCAAATAGCTTTTGGTTAGATAGTAGTCGAGTAGAACCGGGTCTGTCTCGCTTCTCATTTATGGGTGATGGCAAAGGGAAAAACAGTTTATTGGTGCGTTACCATACTCAAACTCAAGAACTGATCATCACACAATCAGATAAGGTCACTCGTCGTACTGAAAGTATTTTCGAATTTCTAAAACGGGAAATTGGACTCCGAAGTTGTCAAAGTGATGAGTTACCTTTTGATTTTAACTGCGGATTTGTGGGTTATTTTGGTTATGAACTCAATGCAGAGTGTGGAGCAAAATTGGTACATTCTTCACCATTACCAGATGCAATTTTTTTACTAGCTGATCGCATGATTGCTATAGATCACCAAGAACAGTGTCTTTATTTGCTGCAATTAGTCAAAACAGGACAAACAGAACAGGCGGGAACTTGGTTTGATACGATCCAACAACAATTAAAAACTTTGAATCCTCTTCCTCCACTTGTAGCACAGGGAAATGGTGAACCAGTAAAGTTATATTTAAGTCGTTCTTACCAAAATTATATTAATGATATTCACCATTGTTTAGAGGAAATTCATGAAGGAGAAACTTATCAAGTTTGTTTGACTAATCAACTTCACGCTGATATCAGCCCTGATCCCTTGACATTTTACCGCCGACTACGTCAGATTAATCCTGCGCCATACTCTGCGTTTTTGCGGTTTGGAGAGATTGCGATCGCCTGTTCTTCTCCAGAACGATTTATGCAAATTGATCGCCAGGGGTGGGTGGAAACCAAGCCCATAAAAGGTACGCTACGACGAGGAGAAAACCCCGAAGAAGATTTCATTTTGCAGGAACGACTGCGAAATAGCGAAAAAGACCAGGCTGAAAATCTTATGATAGTCGATTTATTACGTAATGATTTAGGACGGGTCTGTGAAGTAGGTAGCGTTTATGTACCAAAATTAATGGATGTAGAAACCTACGCCACAGTGCATCAATTGGTAACAACTATCCGTGGACATTTGCCATCAAACCTCCAAGCCGTAGATTGTATTCATGCAGTATTTCCAGGGGGCTCGATAACAGGAGCACCCAAGATTAGAACCATGCAAATTATTGACAGACTCGAGCAAGAGGCACGGGGAGTATATTCAGGAGCAATCGGCTTTTTGGGATTGAATGGTGCAAGCGATTTGAACATAGTTATTCGCACTGCTATTTTCACTCCTGATGGAACTTCTATTGGTGTCGGTGGTGGTATTGTGGCACTTTCTGACCCAGAAATGGAATTTCAAGAAATACTACTAAAAGCTAAAGCCTTAATCCAGACTATGGTTATGACAATACACGGTAAATTTGAAGAAGATCTATATAGTATCTTAGGAGTAGAATCAAAAACTCCCCAGTGCTTTTTGATGTTTTCCAATCTGATTTTAAAATCAGACAATGAGTTCTTTTAATTTACAATTTATTAATTTACAATTGAGTGCTTACGGTTGCTGTACCTGGAGTGGGAAAATTAGGTGAGCCTATTGATAGCTGCGGTACCTGCAAACAAGTTAGTTACTGCTTCGAGCTTAGTCACCTTATCTTGTTCTCTCGGTTTAGTTTCCGGGGTCGCCTTGACTAGTGGTTTTTTACCTATATTGATTACTAGACACGTCCGAAAATTTACAAAGGAGTCTGTGTCTGGCTTTCCACAGTGTTAAGATTAGGAAAGAGCCAAGGAAGGAATCAGGGTTGGGAATAGTAACTGATAGGAACTATCCATGAAGATGTTGATGAC
>CAKZGI010000468.1 GCA_936914905.1 uncultured Trichormus sp.
AGTGGGGTTGGCAGACTGTGTGAAGTTGGGCGTTTGCTTGTTGAAGCTGGCATAAAACATCCAAAATCTTACTCGAGTTGATATTGGAAAGATTTGGTTGGATCGGTTTGAGGCGACATGTTGTCGGTGTGAGAAAAGTAGTCCACAAAACATCTAGAGGCCAAATTTTCATTTTAGTGCCTCATTAGAAAAAGTTTTAAAAAAAGGACATCTTTCTAGCATACTTTACGGAACTAGATTTGGAGTTGCATGTATGGAGATTTGACCAAAACATAAGCTATATTAGAAAAACGTAGATGTTGATATTGTTTGGTTAGGCAAGGACTACAGTAAAAAAGATAAATTACAAGCTCCAGGACTCCCCCGTGAACTGATATGTACAAGCTCGATTGAACTAGTGATACATGAGAGCTTTTAGGATCGTGTACATTGAATCAACTTCAAAACTCCAGCACTACGTGTCTCATAAGCTATATGGATCTTCTCACAGTCGTAACCGAATTCATGTCATCTGGGTGCTCCCTCCACATCTTTACAAACGTCCGTCTGTTTGATGTAGTCCCATTTTTCTGGCTAGCTTCCTGGTCCCTTCCACCAAAGTTAAAATGAAATGCATTGCAGAGTAATGCTATCTGGCCTATCTAAGAGAGCATCTAGTCATCACATGTATCCTCACATTTCCAGCCTTTTAGCTATAAAGATAGGAGAGATGACCGATTTTCATATCTTGTTTACATGGCAGAACACAACCCCCACAATAGAAGGCAAGCTATAGTTCTATATTTACATTTACACGCTTCCTCTTAGCCTATCATCTCTACTTCCCCATACCTACAATTTAACTTGAGACCAATAATATGCAAAGGGAAAGATCGCAAGGCCGCATTCCAAAGTTGCATAATAGATTCAAGCACACGTCAAAGGAAGTTATTATCCTATCAGTAAATAACAATGGTTTTAAATTTGTATCTGACAAAGATACCTCATGCACCATGACATCCTTGCCACATCTAGCAGTCTAATATGTTGTGGCATCAATCGGACTTCAACTTACCTTTCTGTGTATTGTAGTCATTAAATAAGATAAACAAGGGTTTAGGGTTTGTAACTACACATGACACCACATACACCATAGTTCATATTTTCAAGTTTAAAGCACATAACTACGCTATGCTGTAATTCTCTGTGCTTATTATCAACGTGATTATTAATGGCTAGTATACAAGTATTCAAACTTGTAACTAATGCTAAACTGAGACGGCCACAGCTGCATTTTACATCTCAATGAGTCATACCACCCTATATTTGTGCTCCCAAGTAGAGAACCCATGGTGCACCACAGATCCTCTTAGCACAATCTCAGTATTGAATTGTAGAATATTTTTAAGAATCAATGCTCTCAGGTAAGTATGCACTCTATTATCAAAGACCTTACATACCAAGAGAGTTGAAGTAGCTCAGTCCACAACCATGGGAGTCAATGCAATGCTTCCAGACTCAAAAGACGATATGACTTTCTTATGAGTCAGTGATATTTCTACCATTTCCTCAACGTCTTTGTTGATGAGCTTATACAGCAATACATGCCTCCACGAAGATTACTCTTACATGGTATTGCTATACATTTCATCAACAAAATCGAGCACCACCACCATGATGTTTGTATATGTCACTGCTTGCCCCTGACTACTACCTCTGAAATTCTTCACCACTAACAATTCTAAAGAACTTCTCCTTTAATATTCGTCTCCATTAGAGAGTGTGAGAGAGCAACGAGTTTCCAAAATAGTACTCATAAGCTCAAATCAAACCTTCAGAATATTGGTTGGACATACAAACTCAAGTTGGTCACTAGAAAAAAATATTATTTTTGCTTCAAATTAGAAGCCTCATGTCAACATTTATGGAAATAACTCATCCATGTTGGCTAGTGCTAACTCATGTCGAGAAGGCAGGCAACTATGCATTGGCAATAATCTCATGGACAGCATCACTAACATACTGATCTTCAGATCTAACTGCGAGCTTCATGGCAACCTGTTTCTGAGAATCAATTCCAAATGAAAGCCGAACTAAAACATTTACATCACCAATAAATTGACCTGCCAAGAGGCAGGTATGTGATCTTGCATTTGCAGTAACAAGCTCTGTGCCCTGCAACATAAAGCATGCACAACAAAAACCTCTGTCAAAAACAAGAAAAGCAAGAAAAAAGATCTAGAATGTTGCATGAAAGCTCTTTACCTCACATGGCTGCAAACCAAAAATTTCTATGACAGCCTGTACTGCTTCATTCAAACTCTCCCTTACACCAAGATCATACTCATCCACACGTTCAAACTCAGGTCCAAGACCCTCCCATCCATTTTTGAAGTTTGCTACAGCTTTCTTTGAAAAGTAATCTGATGGAGAGACCTGCAGAGACGATTCAGAAGTAGAACTGTTTAATAATCCATGCATTTTGTATGCATACAAATATATATGGATGCTTAAACATATCAATGTTGTCAACAGAGATTGTCTTCCTTGCCTCAAGTTCCTCCAATTGGTACTCATCTTCCATGCCTTCTTCTTCAACCTCTCCAGTGTCTTTATCGACCTGCCATATCTCATGAAATTTAAAACAGACCTAATAAACATGCTTTTGAAAGCATTGGCAGCACCAAGCTTTATATTTACCTCCTTTACTATGAACCGCATGGTATTGGCAAACTTTCCAGATGAAAAGACACCATCTGGCTTCTCAAATGCTACAAATGCCTGACCAGGTGAATTGTATGGCAATAATGGAAGAACCTTGGATGCCACTTCTTTAAAGTCATCTCCCTCTATAACATCAACTAGAATGCTAACCTGTTCCAAAATATCTCTAAAACTGTTAGTATCAGCAAAGAAGAAGCTAAAAAATTGATGAGCAACTATTTCAATCAACAGTATGTACATTCTCAAGCTGCTGTTCTGGGATTGTATTTGTGCAGTTGAACTGAAGCACAACATGTGCAGGATAAATATGCTTGACCACGTTTACTTCATATTCTGTCTCCTCTGTAAGCTCAACAGGAGATGACGACTGCAATTGTGGACAGTAGAAAGCTTAGGTACAAACTACATATCTTCATATGACTTCAAATGCACATATATACATTAAATACAAAAACTCCCATGAGATCTGATCTCTGAAGTAATCCTTCAGTTTGGCATGTCCTAAAACTAAATGATATGGGGATGGCTTCATCACACGCTTGCAAACAGGTGTCGGACCCCTATTTGCAGGTGCAGTGGTAGGTTACGAGTAAATATAGTTGAGTAGATAACTTACAGCTTAAAACACAATAAAGCTCACAGCATAAACGAATAGCAGCTGGACCAGACAAACAAGATTCATGGGCCAAAGCTTAGACACATGCTTTAGAAATATCTTACTCTATATTTCGACACATTATGATATGTATAATTCGAAATATAATAGAACCCACAACCCCCATCAGACCTAAATTAGGTGCTTTAAATAGGGCCATTCGTGCTAAAAAATGTGACCAAATTATGTTTCTTGGTAATTTCTTAGGAATAAATGATATGCATAGATCTATCTCTTGGGGAAGATGTTTTAGCATTAACCTTACTACCTTTTTTAATAATTATGACTTTTAGTACAGAGTGTAAAAAGGGTTAATTTTCCATTGTGCTTTTTCACAAATACATAAACTCCTACTCTGAACCTTAGTTGTTTGCAGTGTATCAACATGTCCACTGACAATAGAAAAGTGGACATACCATACCTTGAAAAGCTTCCCAAATCCGGAAAATTCTGGAATAGAGCTCAACAGTTTCTCATATCCATCAATTGATCTAGTAGCAGGCTCATTAACTGCTGGAGAAGGCAAAGTAGAATCTTTTGCAGGCTTCCTGGGACCTGATGCTTTCTTCTCTGAAAATACCTGAGATTTGATGTCCCGTGGCACCCTTGATAAGTCAAATGGTACTTCAGACGGCTCCTGGTGAGAGAATTAACAAATGATTGAGACAAAACACTAACCAAAAAGATCTACAAAGAATTTCAATATATACTTACATAAGCTTGCAAACTGCTCTCCAAGTTCGACAAAGGAATATCCAAAGTTCCAAACACGAACTCTTCAATATTTTCTCCATGGCTACCTTCTCCAAGTGCAGTCAAGTAGAGAGTGGCCCTATCACGAACCTTCAAAGGAAATAAAAAATGCTTCAACTTAAATAAATTGATCTCTAGTATTAGAGTGATGAATGTTTAGACATACATCCCACTGATAAAACACACCTCGTCATCGTTATCATAAAGACATCTTCTAAGAAGCACCAATATACGAGGCTGAACCACCATAAATTAAAGATAATTCAGCAATATTGGAGCATGGAAACAATCACTAGTTGACCAAATTAATGCTAAACACTGATTTTACCTTCAAAGATTCCACAAGAGCACCAAATTTAGCCAATGCACTAACAGCACTAGCCCTTACTGTTGCATTTTCAAGAATGACCCTATTGTGGATATACCGGATATACTTGCTGGGATCAACAGATTTGGGTCCCTCATTTCCCAAAAAATGCAAGATCTAAAGAGTTTCAGCATAAAAACTCTCATTATCCACAAAACAGAATTTATTAGCGAACATTTTGCAAGACAAATCTCTAATCAGACCTGGCATTACCTGTGTTGAAAGATAAGAGAACTCACAATCCTCAATAAATTCGCATAAGTGAGAAAGCCCACTGTCCTTGGCATCAGGAATTTGCCTTACAAGGATTAATATAGAATCCACAATTGCTTTTTTATACTCAAATCCACCTTCCTCGCGCAGGATATTGCTGAGAAAATTCATCCTATGCATGAAAGAAAAGGATATGAATGCCCTATTTCACATGAACGAATACGATATGTTGATTGTGACATTCTTGTTGATGGATCAGGTACAGAACGGACAAAAATAATCAAAGAGAGATTGCATGCACATATCATGGCCAACGGCAATAAAAGAACAGCAGGAAACAACACAACTGGGTCACAATGATAGATGTAAGGAAACAATTATAGCCTTCAACTAAAAGTTAAGACAAAATTTACAAGACCATCAACATGTAGAATCCATTGTGGAACTGCATTAAGACTGCAAATAGGAGAAGTTTCCACTCCTTTATAAGTTCACGTGAGGCACTGTTTTCATCACATCCCAACACATGCTGAAGACATGCATGCATACAGCAAAAGGCATCACCAACCTCTTCGCATTTAAACCATCCCAAGCAAGGGATCATGACCAGGCTAGGAAAATTGATCTTCTACTGGTTGTTAACATGCTATAGCCTTTCTGAGCACTGTTAGGACAGCCTCAAATCTCAAAGTCCCAGAGCATACAAGCTGCCAACTAATGCATCAGCAAAAATCACAATGACTATGCAGTCAGAACAACACTACCCATGATCTCACAAAGCAAGACCACCCAGATGTATGATGTCTCCTATGATATGCAATACCAACAAAACAACACCTCTAATAGATCATTATAAACTTCTCTCCAACAAATGCTTTCAAAATGTACACATGTGAAAACGTTGAAGAGAACTGCTAGCTACCTTCCACAAACATTCCAGTGTGTCACTTACTTGAATTACCAGAACAACTTCTACATTTTTGAGGATTTTAAAGGAAACTCCTAACCACCTTCCGTTCAAAACTTTCAGTGTGTCCACTAACACAGGTCATCAGAAAAGCTTCTGAGATTTTGAGGACTGCTCAACTTTATTTGTCCAAAGAAGAATTACCTTAACCACTGACACCGAAGCACAGCCAGGAGACTGCAACACAGTAATGTGCTTACGCATATGGATGTCAAAAAGAATCCCATGACACTTGCACATCATTTTTTGTTTCATCACTTATCATGTCTTATCTTACTGTCATTCCAATTTATTATCTAAGTTCATGGAGTATATTGAGAAGTGGACACTGAGTGGTCAATAACTACCATTGCCAAATGAGAAAAATTACTTACAATGTCCTATATTTCTGTGGGAACTTCAAGCATAATGATCGTATTGCCTCAACAACAACAATCTTGAATTCATCTGCTATATCTGACATAAAGTTAGTGATCTGTTTCATCAGTCGGTCTACGCTAGACTCGTTACCAGTCTTCAAAAGTGTGGTTATAGCAAGAGTGGCAATGCTACGATTTTGATCAGATATCAAACTTTCCATATCAATGTTGCAATTCGCCACAGCCAAGGGATGTGTCATGGCTACCTGCAGGATAAATTGACGTAAACATGAGCACTACATTAAGCTGGCACAATGATGACAAAAAAGAAAGTAGCTGTACTTTGTTTAATGTTCGAACAGCTGCAAAACGCAGAACAGGTTTCGAAGAGCTCAAGAACAACTGAAGAACTGTAATTGCTGGAGTTAACTCTCTACTAGTCACACCATTCAATTCTGTGATTGCTCTAGCTGCTTCTAATATCACCATATCATTCTTGTGACGTAAGCAACTCTCTAAATAATCATAAAATGGGCGGTCTCCTGTTTGATTGGACGAGGCTGTCTCTTTAATAACCTTTGGAAAAATTAAACAGGTTAAGTCCCCAGAAAAACAAAGGTTTTGAATACAACATGGTAAAGCATCAGGTTCAATCACTTCATTTCATACCCGACTTGTATATCTAACCAGAAGGCACTGAGCCAAAGGAGAACGAACAGAACCACGTGTGAGGCTTGTCACAAGTTTGCTCACTGCCAATCGATCATTTTGGCGAATCTGTCGAAAATGCAATTGAAATCATGTGGATTAGGGAGTTCCATCATTACATTTAAGATATTTGATATTATCCATTAAATACCAATTCATCACCCAAACCTGATGTAGCAAAGCAAGAGCATGGAACTGCACCAATGGTGCCCTGGATTGTATTGCTTCCTGCACTTCATTACTCCAACGCTTCACAATCTCTGAATTGGTCTGTCATCGAAAGACTCAAATTAGCATTGACAAAGGAAAATGGATACAACCCCCATGAATAAAGACTGAAACTAACATCATCAAAAGAATATGGATAAACTTCATCGAACCACTAGACACCCATGTTCACTGTTATAGGAATACCTGGAGCAAATGAATACCACTGACGAGCGCCGCACTAGCAACGACAGGGTTCTTGTCTACCAGAGCTTGTTTAATGTAGCGTTCTATCTGACCTAACAATCCTCCATCAGTGATTCTGCAGAGAACCCGGATTGCATTTGCACGGTACAGATCCATCTTACTGTTCATGTCTTTCATTAGAGAGCTAGTCACAATTATGACCTGCACGACATCAAAAAGAGGACGGATATATCATTTCTAACATGCAGAAGGAATGTAAGCTACACTTCGAAAAATAGTAACTTTGGACCTCATCTGATGATGGTGAGAGCTCCTTAATGATCAAATAGACCATCCTGCGAAGAGAGACATCCTTGGACTGAAAAAGCTTGGTGACAGCAAAGAAGACTTCAGTGGCCTCAACCTATCGAAGGAGATTTAAGGGAGTGAGGCAAATATATCGTTTGTTCACAATTTCCATCACCATCCAAATGCAGAATAGAATGGAAAGATAATATAACATGAGATCCAGAGATAGGTGCAAGGAAGGAAGCAAGCAACTCAACCCTGATTGATACTAGATGTTCAGATCCAATTAGAGGAAGGAGTCTCAAATAAAGAATATACAAGTACACAATCAAAAGGCCTGTTGGTAATACCTTTGTGAAAGCTTCACCTTGATTGAGGAGATAGAGAAGCTTGGTGATGACCTGCCAAATATGTAATGTATTTGCAAATCAGATGCTCCGAATGACAATCACAAGAACCACATACGTTAGATGAGGAGGAGCGAAAATTCCAAACCTGTGCGCAACGCCTGGCATCAACATGTGGGTCATGGAAAACTCGAGCTTCTTGGAGGACTGCACCCTTCTCTAACCCCAGAAAGGGTGAGTATTCCTCTGGTGTTAGGGCAAGAAAGATATCCATCAGACAGATGGGATTTGAAGAATATGGCAAAATGAAGAAGAAACATGTGCATTTCTATGAGAGACGAGCTCTATTCATAAAATATGTGAGTGGATCTGTGTGTTAGGAGAGAAGTGTGTACCTTCATCTTCGCGATCATCCTCCTTCTTCACAGTGGGCTGAGCGAGCGCCATAACCAAGCAAAGAAAAACAACCTTGGGCTGCACAGAAAAGACAGTGCGATAGCAGATCGGATCTGTGTCTGCGCGTGTCCGTCTGTGTATCTGTCTGTCTGGGTGCCCTCTGCTTACATAGGAGAGAGAGAGAGGGGGGGGG
>CAKZGI010000469.1 GCA_936914905.1 uncultured Trichormus sp.
ACAGCATTAACTAATTTGGGTATTCCTGAAGATAGAGCTAGAGTTTATAGTGATCGCCTCCAGCAAAGTTATTATTTGAGAGGGTGCAGAAGCAGAAATTAATCGTGCTGAGGCTAGATTGCGCGATCACGGTATTGAATATTGGGGTGTTTAGATTCTCTACAAGTTGAAGAGTAGGCGTCTTATCACGCAAATAGTAGCAAGCACTTTATCTGAGTAGTAATCAATGATTGCACAGCCAGAATATATCGATGAATTTTCTCAATTACTACAAAGTATTAATGAGGGGATAAACTTATCTAAAGCCAGCCTGGACTATCAGGTAGTTCTGGCTGATATTTGGCTAAAAGCATTTACAGAAGTGGCTCAGGAGTTTTCCTATTCTCAAATCAAAGATGAAAATTCTAGGGATTTGCGGCAGTTCTTACAAGTATGGAGTAAGACTTTTGATAAAGAATTTAATCGAAGATTACGCTCAGAAGATGTAGTCTTTCTCCAAGGTAAATTCTTAAACAGAATCATAAATTACTGGGGAGAAAAAGGACAATTAATGAAAGATGGGTTACGATTTTTGACAATACTTTCTAAAATCAATCCGATTAGTTTATTGAACTTATTGCACCAAGATAAAATTCAGGTTGGGGTGACACCTAAAGTAGAGATTTACCGGGAAGATAAGATTGTTTTGTATCGTTTCCGGCCAGTTGTAGATTCTTTGAATATTCCTATTCTGATCGTTTATGCTTTAGTCAACCGTCCCTATATTGTAGATTTACAGGAGGAGCGATCACTTGTTTCTAATTTGCTCAAACTAGGTCTCGATGTCTACTTAATTGATTGGGGTTATCCTAGCTCAGATGATTGCTGGCTGACTCTTGATAAATACATTAATGGTTATATTAATAACTGTGTCGATGTCGTATGTGCTCATCGCAATTTGCAGCAAATTAATTTATTAGGAATTTGTCAGGGAGGGACTTTCAGTCTTTGCTATAGTTCTCTTTATCCTGAAAAGGTGAAAAATTTAATTACTACAGTTACACCAGTCGATTTTCATATCGATGAAGGACTTCTCAATGTTTGGAGTGGATGCACTTTAGGATCACAAGCTCTGGATGTGGATCTCATGGTAGACACTTTAGGTAATATTCCTGGTGACTTTCTCAACTTTGTTTTCGTAATGCTGAAGCCGTTTCAGTTAGGTATCGATAAGTATATTAATTTGCTAGAGATTATTGAATGTGAGGATAAGTTACTTAACTTTCTACGAATGGAAAAGTGGATTTTTGACAGTCCTGATCAAGCTGGAGAAGCCTTTCGGCACTTTATTAAAGACTTTTATCAAGGAAATAAACTCATTAAAAGCGAGGTTGAAATTGGGGCAAAACTAGTAGATTTAAGCAATATTTGCATACCTATTTTAAACATTTACGCCGAGCAGGATCATCTAGTTCCTCCAGCATCATCTTTAGCTCTTGAGAAATACGTCGCTAGTAATGACTATACAGTGCGCTCATTCCCTGTGGGTCATATTGGGATATATGTCAGTAGCAGAGTCCAAAAGGATTTACCTTCAACAATTTTTGATTGGCTAAAGGTACGAGTATAATATATTATCTAGCCGTGTTCTAGATGACAAATTAACTTAATATCCTGTCATTTCTTTAGGTAGAGAACTATAATCGTTATTATATTTACAGTGTATTTATGCCGGAATCAATACTAATGATTTTACTTTTAAGGCTCTTCAAGATAACTCTTGAGAGCCTTGTTTCTGAAATAAATTAAGTAGAACAGGGTAAATAACTAAAGGTTTGTAGTGTACCCTTGCGGGGAAGCAAGCTAAACGCAACATCTGTCTACAACACGCTATGCGAACGCAGAGAGAACTTTAGTTCTGAAATCAGGACTAAAGTCCTTACTATAAACTGATTGTAGGTAGGCTTACATTAGTTTATATAGTTTGTTTTTTCAAGTCGTTCTACTTAGAAGTATTAGATATGAAATTATCATTTCAACACCTAGCCAAAGGATGAAGATTTTTATTTAAAATAAAAAATGTTTCTTCATCCTTATTGATATGTATGTTGACAATTATCATCTGTGGAGCATTTGGAAAAAACTATTCCATATTTTCCTTTGAGTGTCAATAGTTAATCGAGTGACTTGCTCTTGAAGCTCTAAAGAGTTTTTAATTAACTCTTCTTGTAATTTTACTGTTTCCTCCACATTTTCAGGGGAATTCGTGAGGTTTATAGTTTGCACATTTGACATCATTGTTCCCCATGTGTTGAAAAATGTCTTTTGTAATTCACTGATTTGATTGGAAAATTGGTCAAAAATATTGCAACTATCCATCTTGTTAACCAACCCTTTTTTTATCTATATATTTTTCTATTGTATTACTGGATTGATGATCTATTAGTTTATTTCTGAGGAGTGATTTTTTAACAAAAAAAATTTTATAAAGTAAGTATAGATAAAAAGTAATTGCAATTGAAAAAATAGGGTTTAAATTTTCAATTTTTAACTGTCTGAAGAGTTGAGGAGTATGCAAGAAGTCTATATTATTTCAGCAGTACGCACGCCTATTGGTCGGTTTGGAGGGGTTTTAGCGGATTTGTCTCCAGTAGATTTAGGTGCGATCGCTATACAAGCAGCTTTAGAAAGAGCAAAAGTACCAGCTGTATCTTTAGACGGATATATATTTGGCAATGTTCTGAAAGCAGGACATGGGCAATCATTACCTCGTCAAGCAGCTTTCAAGATAGGGATTCCAGAGAGTGTGAATGGATATGCAGTAGACATGGTGTGTTCATCGGGAATGATGAGTACAATTAATGCTGCGATGATGATTCGCTCTGGTGAAGCGGACATCATGCTATCTGGGGGAATGGAATCAATGTCTCAAACTGGATTTTTACTGTCACATCGCGCTAGATGGGGTTACAAATCCTTACTGGGTTCATCAGAACAACTCACTGATATTTTAGTTTGCGACGGACTGACAGATCCTACAAGTTGCGAAACTATGGGAGAACAGGCTGAACGGCTAGCCGCTATTCATCAAATTACTCGCAGTGAGTTGGATGAAGTGGCTTTATATTCACAGCAAAGAGCCGCACAAGCTACTGAACAATGCTTCTTCAAACAGGAGATTGTACCAATTGCAATTACAGGCAAAAAAGATTTACAACTTGTAGAGCAAGATGAAGGTATTCCCAGGGAAACCAGCTTACAAACTCTGGCGAAATTAAAACCAGCCTTCCAAGAAAATGGGGTATTTACTGCTGGTAATAGCAGTCAGCTTTCAGATGGAGCAGCAGCTTTAGTATTAGTCAGCAAAGAGGCTGTAAAACGTTATCACCTACAACCAATAGCGCGGTTAATTGGGGGAGTGTGGACTGGGGGAGAAACTTGGCGTTTTCCCGAAGTTCCTATTTTAGCTGTCAAAAAGCTTTTAGATAAGCTAAAAATGAGAATTTATGATTTTGATTTATTTGAAAATAATGAGGCATTTGCTATTAGTAACATCTTATTTAATCGCTTTCTGGGCGTTCCTGAAGAAAAGCTGAACGTCTATGGCGGCGCGATCGCTTTGGGACATCCTATAGGTGCTTCGGGAGCGCGAATCATAGTCACATTAATTAATGCCTTACAACAACAAAACGCTCACTTAGGAATAGCAGCTGTTTGTCATGGCACTGGTGGCGGTACAGCTATCGCATTGGAGAGGTTAAAATGATACCTTCTTTGGGATTGGAAAATCAAGTCGTCTTGGTGACTGGTGGTAATAGGGGAATAGGAGCTGCGATCGTGAATTTGTTGGTGGAATTGGGGAGCAAAGTAGCTTACACTTATCGCAGTCAAGATGACGGACAATTGGGAACTTTAGCAATTCCAGCTGATGTTACCAATCAAGCAGTTATGGAGGAGGTTGCAAAACAGGTTGAAGAGACACTTGGCCCAATTGACGGCATTGTAGCTAATGCTGGCATTACCAGAGACAACTTTTTTCCCAAACTCACAACTGCAGACTGGGATGCAGTTATTGAGACTAACTTAAAAGGAGTCTACAACACATTCATGCCCATCATCCCCAAAATGTACGAACGACGTTCCGGTTCTGTAGTATGTATCAGTTCTATTTCGGGCGAGAGGGGTAATCGTGGTCAAACCAACTATGCAGCATCGAAAGCAGCTCTCATAGGTTTTACCAAATCTCTAGCTCAAGAAGCCGCTAGGTATCAGGTACGGGTGAATGCTGTAGCACCAGGATTTATTGAAACGGATATGCTTAACCCCATTCCTGACAAAGTAAAACAGCAAATTTTATCGGAAATTCCTCTGCCCCGCTTTGGTAAGCCGGAAGAGGTGGCTTGGTGTGTAGTATTTCTACTTTCAGCGATCACTAGCAGTTATATTACAGGCTCAGTTTTGCGAGTCAACGGTGGTCATTACACTTAAAATCAAAAACTTACTTCAATCATGACTGACACAAGTTTAGAAGCAGTGGTTGAAAAGCAACAAATAAATGTTGGTGGATTGAATATCAACTATTTGACAGCCGGTAGTAACGATCCAGTTTTAGTAATGCTACATGGAGTTGGGGATAGTGCTGTTGATTGGTCTTGGGTACTACCCACCTTAGCAAAACAAAATCGTGTCTTAGCTGTAGACTTTCCTGGTTGTGGTGATAGTGCTAAACCCGAACGCGAGTATTCCCTCGAATTTCTCACCCAGTTCTTAGGAGATTTCCTCAATACTTTAGAAGTGCAACGAGCAGTGCTGATAGGTAATTCCTTGGGTGGTTTGATTGCTGTACGTTTTGCGCTATCAAATCCTGAATGAGTAGCAGCACTCATACTCGTAGACAGCATGGGATTTGGTCAATCAGTCAACCCCATCCTATGGAGTTTGACTTTACCTTTTTACGGGGAATTTGCGATCACCTGGAGCAGAACACCTCTAGGTGCAAAACAAAGAGCTTGGTCAAGAGCAGCCTTACTTTTTGCTCGTCCCTCTCAAGTTCCTGCTAAATGGTTATCAGAACAAGAGCGAATGGGGCTGACTCCTGGTTTTCTACAAGCTAATTTATCTATATTACGTTCTCAAGTGTACCTATTGGGACAGCGACAGGTATTAATTGAATCTCTATCACAAATACACATCCCAACCCTAGTTGTATGGGGTGCTAATGACCTAGTTTTGCCATACAACCAAGCTCAAGCAGCAATCAAGCATCTCAAGCAAGCACATCTGACTCTAATACCTGATTGCGGTCATATACCCCAAGTCGAACGTCCTGAATTATTTACCGACGCATTAAACCAGTTTCTTCCTAGTCATTTGTAAGTAAATATTGGAGAGGAGGAAAAATCTTTAATCTCAAACGCCCAAAATTTTTGAATTTTGAATTTTGAATTGATTCCCAGGAGTGCATCTATGCAATTAAAGCCAATTAATCAGCAAGTTGTCGCCGTTGTTGGAGCTTCCAGTGGTATCGGAAGAGAAACAGCCATGCAATTTGCTCAACATGGAGCAAAGGTACTTGTCGCTGCTCGCGGCGAGTCAAAGTTAAAGTCGCTAGTGGAAGAGATTCACGGCTTTGGTGGTGAAGCAACCCATATTGTTGCTGATGTGCAAGAATTTGTACAAGTAAAAGCGATCGCAGACCGAGCGGTAGAGGTTTATGGACGACTCGACACTTGGGTACACGTCCCAGCTATTAGTTTATTTGCTACTTTCGATAACACCACACCAGAAGAATTTAAACACGTCATTGATATTAATTTGATGGGTCAAGTATATGGCGCAATGGCCGCCTTACCCCACCTGAAGCATGAAGGACGAGGGGCATTAATTCATATATCTTCAATGGAAGGTAGGCGATCACTTCCCTATCAAAGTGCTTATTCCTCAGCCAAGCATGGGGTTGAAGGCTTTCTCGAAGCTATGCGGATTGAATTGATACATGAAAAATGGCCTATTAGTGTCACAAGTATCAAACCAGCCGTGATTAACACTCCGTTTTGGAATAACAGCTTGACAAAGTTAGGTGTAAAACCATCAGGAATACCACCATACTATGACCCTAGAATTGTGGTTGATGCCATACTCTATGCAGCTGAACACCCAATGCGTGACCTCTTTGTGGGAGATATAGCTAAATTACTCGATTTAGCCCAGAAAATATCACCTTCATTAGTAGATTCATTGTTATTAGCGATTGGTTTTAATTTACAACGCAGTAATGAACCAAAAGCAGAAGATGCACCCAACAATTTTTACCAACCTGTTCCTGAAGACACCAGAGTTGATGGAGATTATCAAAACTTAGTCATACCCAGTATTACTGATGCCTTGGGTAAATTTCCTCTATTCCAGTGGGGAATAGGAGCTTTATTAATGTTACTTGCTGTACAATCTTTCAAACAAAATGACTAATTCCGTATGGCTTATTCAAACATTAATCTCAACTTTCAACCCTACCTTTTGATAGAGTAAAATTTAAAACTCCAGGTTGGATATAAAGTATTATGTCTGTCGAAAAAACTATCAGACAAAGCATTTGTTAGGTTCAGTGTATTAACAATCACAAGATTTTAGCCAGCAGTTAATATTTAACAAATATCTCATCAGAACAGGAGTAAAAAAGAATATGGAAAACATCCAGACCCCAAAAATGGTAGAGCGTTACTGTGCCTTAGCCATTGGTATTCTCTTTTTATTATTAGGTTTGGCAAGATTTACACCTGCTGTAGTCTCTTTAGCAGGAACTAGCCAATCTTTTATCCCATTAGATGAGTCTCCTAACGCCTACGCTGCAGGATTTGGTTACATATTTGGGTTATTTCCTACCAATTTTTTACAAAATTTAGTGCGTTGCGCTGTTGGACTATTAGGAATTGCTTCTTATACAAGTGCTAGCAGTGCGCGTTTATTTAATCGTGCCTTTGCAGTAGCTTATCTTGTATTAGCCATTATGGGATTATTGCCTTTTGCTAACACATTTTTTGACTTAATGCCACTCTTTGGTAATAATGTTTGGGTCAATGCTCTATCTGCGATTGCTGCTGCTTATTATGGCGTTGTCATCCCGTCTAAAGTAATGGGTATTAATGTCTCACAAGATCTTTAATTTATCAGAATTTGTTGTAAATATTAAATAGGGTGTAAGTATTTTATGCGGACAGAGAACAAACAACAGGCGTATTTCTTGCGGTATCTTTCTCTAATACCAGTTATTGCTGTTTTGGCAATATCAGTTGCCTTTTCTATCTGGGCAATTTTCAATTATTTTTTCCCTGATCTTCTTTTCCATCCTATGCCCTAAGATATAGGCAATTCAGCCATAGGTTCAAACCTATGGCTAACTATAAATCCTATTGAAGTATAATAAATATATTAAAGTCCTCTTGGCTCTTAAAACTGAATAATTTAATTTGGAAAATTCTCTTAATTTCAATTGATCGATATATGATTCATGAAATAAATTATGGCTGAAAATGATATTAGTGCCAATAACTTATGGGATAAAGATAAAATGATAGCTCCAATTAGTTACAAAGTGACTAATCAGCTATCAGCAAATGTCATCTTAACAACATTAGACGATGTTTATAACTGGGCTAAACTGTCGAGTGTGTATCCTCTACTATATGGAACAGCCTGCTGCTTTATTGAATTCGCTGCCTTGATTGGTTCGCACTTTGATTTTGATAGATTTGGTCTCATTCCTCCTGCAAGTCCGCGCCAAGCTCATTTAATTATTCTGGCAGGCACTCTCAACATGAAAATTTCTCAACCGACGATGTGCCTTTATGAGCAGGTGCCTGAGCCGAAGTATGTAATTGCAATGGGAGCTTGTATGATCACTCGTGGGATGTTTAG
>CAKZGI010000470.1 GCA_936914905.1 uncultured Trichormus sp.
GGGACTAAATCCCATGTGTCGTTTTCAACGAATGCACACATGTCTTCTCTCATTGTCGCGATCCACCACGAATCTTGGGCAGGTTCGGTGTAGGTTTCTGGCTCTTGGTCCATCGCGACCTTCATCATGTATGCGTAATGATGCGTCATGTATTCATTGTAGCTGTACCGTACAACCAGGTTCTTCGTTCGGTTCGGCCGCTAGAGTTTGTGACTTGCACCCTCAAGTGCTTTTTGTACTCCTAGTGTTCGTGCTATAGGATCACCTGCGTTCACGGTCGGTCGACCGCTTTGAGTTGTCAGAGTCTGTGTCAGACATTGCTATCGCGTTCTTCCGCGTAGGCATTCTTCCTTTGTTCTTCCACCGAGAGCGTTGGTTGTGCGACGTCTCGCCTTCGTTCCGAGCAGTGTTACGATTGCTGGACGGTTCTGGTCTTGTCATCTCTAGTGACCTTGCACCCTTCTCTAGGTCGATGTCTGTTGCAACACTGATCCAGGACTCATCCTCCCAGCTAAGATTGGACGATCCGGAAGGTTCATTTTCCACATTTATCGATGCGGGCGCATACCATGATGCGGCTTCGTCAAACACAACATCTCGGTTAACTCTTGTTTGACGTGACGAGGGGTTAAAATATTTATACCCCTTTTGCTCTAGCGAGTAGCCCATGAAGATCATTTTCTTTGATTTCGGGTCAAGCTTACTGCGCTTTTCATCGTGAACATCATGTATGCGATACAACAAAAGAAATTCAAATGTGACAGGTCTGGCTTCATTCCGAAGTACTTCTCATGAGGGGTCACCGTGTGAACGTCCTCGGTCGTGCACCGATTGAGAAGATATGCGGCCATGACAACTGCTTCTCCCCAAAAGATTAGCATTGTCTGTGCCATTTGCACGATCGTGCGATTCTTCCTTTCTGTGACACCGTTTTGTTCGGGCGTGTAGCGGCAAGAGAATTCTTGGCGTATTCCTTTCATGTGGAGATATGTCGTGAACTCGTTGAAAAGTATTCCTTCCCTCCAACGGACCATAGGCAACGAATCTTACGATTCGTCTCATTCTCGAGCATTCCCTTCAGCCGCAAAAAGTGTGTGAGCACTTCACTTTTGCGTTGCATCGTGCAAATCCAGGTGTGGCACGTGATGTCGTCTGTGAAGGTGATGAACTAACTACAGACGCTCCATGTCGCATTCTGAGATGGTCCCCATACGTCTAAGTGAATGACGTCCAATGCACCTTTACTCACATTCCTTTCGCGTGGGAATAGGGAGTTTCTACAACAAGAGGACATGGCATCATGTTTCAGACAATAGGGAGTTTCTCAAGGATAAACATATTTTCTAGTATTGACACCTATGGAACATTATAAAATAAGGCCATGATTTCTGAAGGCGTCCCATGCAAAAATTGTTTTGAGACACTATTTCATTTCCTAACATAGGAAAGAACCAATGTAAAAACAAACCATTGTTGGCTGAAAAATCACAAATAGCTGAAACAGAAGTTGTACAATGAAGTCCAGTTATATCGACGTCAAAGGTTAGAAATGAAGCTTGGTCTTTGACGTAGCTGTAGGTTCAGAAATTACGTTGATACAACATAGACTCTTAACAATATCTGATAGATTCTTCCATGTTTAGTTCACTGCATAAGGAACATGGATGCAAAGACAATTCTCGATGTGCAGTACTTAAAAATTTTATTATGCAAACATGACTTCTGAACAAAAACTATACAATCAAATGCCTAGTTCAACAAGTATACATAATCAGCTTAAGAGTTTGGATGAAAAGCAGGTAAATCATAAAAATTGAATGTAGATATGACCATAAAAAACGGTACAAACAACACTTATGGTGATGTGTTACATACAATACCTTTGTGGGGTCAATGATACCGGCAGCCATAAGATCTTCATAAGCCCCAGTTGCTGCATTATAACCATATTTTGGATCATTGTTAGACAGAACTCTCTCAACCACCACACTTTCGTTTACACCTGCATTCTTTGCAATTAGCTTCAATGGGTAGCTCAATGCTCTTTTGACAATATCAGCTCCAACCTGTATCACAATTCACACGGTCAATGATCATTTTCTAAACAGATGCAGACACAATTTCAATTCCAGTTACATCGAACTACTTGAATGCAATGATTGCCATGAACATCTGATGAGAAACACCAACGTGTTCAATGTGGAGTATTTTCCATGCATTTTCCATGATCATTTTCTAAAAATATGCAGACACAATTTCAATTCCGGTTACATCTAACTCCTTGAATGCAATCATTGCCATAAACATTTGATGAGAAACACCAACGTGTTCAATGTGGAGGATTTTCCATGTATATATTTATCAAATTCAGTGTATTGTGTGGTTCTCAAAATGATAAAGGTGCTGTACTCTGATAGTCCACACACCTGTTGCTCATAATTCTCAAGTGTTCCCTTTATTGAGTCAACCTCTGAAGCCAATCTTAGCAACGCGGACCCTCCACCTACCACAATTCCCTCCTCAACAGCAGCCTGCATATGAAACATTGATTTCACTTTGTACAAGATGATCATTCACCTGGAACAACTAATCAATATTCCGCATCCACCATTGCTAGATGGACATCTGATATACCTTGGTGGCATTTAATGCATCCTCAACTCTTAACTTCTTCTCCTTCAACTCTGTCTCAGTTTGGGCACCAACCTGTAGCAACAGCAGCCATTGAATGTTCCTTAGTCATTTATAATATACATATCACTAAAGCACAAAATAATGTTGATACTAGGTCTTCCTCCATTCAAATTACTTGGAGGATGGCAACTCCTCCAGACAGCTTGGCAATCCTTTCATTCAGCTTTTCCCGTTCATAATCCTGCTCTGCCACCTATGTCATCCAAACAAAACAGTTGATACAAAGAACAAAATCATAGGCCGCCCTTAAACTATCTGCACTGAGAATATCAGCAACATCACTGATAGCTTTTACCTCAATCAAACTCTTGATTTGAGCCACGCGTTTAGAAACCTCATCTTGTGTACTGCCATCCCCTACTATTGTAGTTGTATCCTTGGTAAGAACAACCTTTGCGGCAGTACCCAACACTTCCCTACCAACCTTATCCAAAGAGAGACCAACCTCATCCCTCACAACCGCACCTGCATAGGACCGGTAATAATATATTGATCAATAAGATATGAAATACTCTTGAAAGTTATATATTTCCCAGAATACCGATACATAGCTGAGAGATAGAGAGGGACAGTCCAACTATTTGATTCAGAAATCGTACATTTAAGATATAGGGATTCAACATGAACTTGAACAAATAATAGCACTTCAAAATATTTAATTGCTCGTGAGGTGATTACTCCATGGTATAAGGAACCACCCAAGGTAATCCAGACTCACTTGTTTACATCCTTTCAACAGGAGGAGATAATCAAGTGACTCTATTTGATAGTCAGTTCAATACTGACAATCACAATATAAAGAGGGCAAATGCAAGTTAAGAATAAGTCCTTGCCTCCAGTCAAGATTGCAATATCATCTAGATATTGGCTTTTCCTCTCGCCAAATCCAGGAGCTTTCAAAGCTGCAATTTTCAGGCTACCCCTCAATTTATTCACAACAAGGGTAGCAAGAGCTTCTTGTTCAATATCTTCAGCAATGATCAGGAGGGGATAGCCACCCTTGATAGCATCCTCCAGGATTCCAATGATATCTCTGGCCGTGGTAATCTTCTTGTCAGCGAGGAGGAGCTGAGCACAGGGGTTTTTCAAAAGATTTTAGATATCATATCCGTCTTAAATAATCCCAATAAATAGTATATTATCAATGGACAAGAAACATCATCAACTGGAGACAGGCAAAGATGTTTTCAGAATTTATGGAAAAAACAGGGTGACACTTTATTAGCACGCAGAAAATGAAGACACTTCCTGAGAGATTATAAAACACCAACAATATTTACAAAATTTTAACTACAAAATCCTCAACCAAAGAGAAAATTTACAGTAGAAAATCTTCCAAAATAGATCAGGGAAAGACAAATCCAAGGGAGTAAAACTATTCACTCTGTGGATAACTGACCTTGCAATTAGCATATTCCACTGTCATTTTCTCGGTGTCTGTAACAAAATATGGAGAAATGTAACCTCGATCAAACTGCATGCCTTCTACAACAACGAGGTTGTTCTCTGCACTCCTTCCTTCTTCAAGGGTCACGACTCCTTTTCGCCCAACTTTACTCATAGCTTCAGCAATCATATTACCAACTTCATTATTATTACCAGCACTCACAGCGGCCACATCCGCCAATTCACTATCTTCAACCTTAACAACAATACCAACAATTCCCTCCATCATTTGAATCCCAATAGAGAAACACAAGTATAAATTCCACCAATAAACAACGCATGATTCGTTAATATCTACAGCACCGACGTTATGACAGTCAATGAGGACTGACATGAATAATTAACTTATACCTAAAGAATCTGTATCCAACTATCCACATTCTGATTCAAAAGGAACTCACATCTTTCGAGATTTTTTTCAACTCCTCGACAAGGGCCTTTACTGTCTTCTCAATACCCCTTGTAATCTGAATTGGATTGGCTCCAGCAGCAACTACCTGCAGAAATTATCTAATGAGAAATGCAAACAAGCTATGGATATTAATAGACAAGAATTGCAATGGAAACAAAACATGGGAACTTGAAAGTTTACCAAAATGCAAAAAGACAGTGGATTGTTAATGGGTGTTCTCAGAAAAGAAATTTAAAAAAAGATGGCTCATTTGATATATAAAGCAAGATTAGTCATGAAAGGATGATCTCAACACATGGACTAGATTAATCAGAAAACTTTTCTTAGTGGTAAAGATGATAAGCGGTTAAGCTGATGCAGATTAAGCAAGTTCAGTTATTGACAGGAGATCTACTTCAGGTTATTGTATACTTATTGGGGGATATCTAATGACATGGAGGAGCAATAACCAAAACGTGATAGCAAGGTCAAGCACTGGAATTGCGTACCAGGTAATGGCATGGAACATATGTGAGCTACTATAGTTGAAAAATATTATAGAGGACGTGATGACCAAGTGATGACCCATGCAGTTGGTCCTGTGATGAACATAGCACACAATGCCATACAAAATGACAAGATAAAACACATCTGTGTGGATAGATATATAGTGATTTAATCTGCACTCAGAAGCAGCTTGCAGACACATTCACAAAAGGATTGAGAAATCCAACATTTCAAACAATTCTGTCCAGGCTGAAATGGAGAAAAAAACTACTCCCCAGCTTGTGGGGTGTTGGAGGTTAAGAAAAACTACTATACATAATGGAGAACTCCTAAAGTTTAGCTTTGAAATGTACATTTATAACAATTTCACATTTGAGAAACTGCAGTTGTGCAAAAGGATCTATTCTCTTCCCGTGCATGAATGAGATCTCTAAATATTAATTTTCTTCTCACATTCTTGATATCTACAAGCCACAAAAATGAACTATGCAGCAATTATGATTCCACAACTACAAAATCAATATTCTTGCATTTCAATAAAGACTTCAGCTGCAAAACAACTTCAAATACTCTCATCTCCTAGTAAATCAGTCTTATACCTTCACTCCCTCCGCAATAAGTCCTTGAGCTAAGACAACTGAGGTGGTTGTACCATCACCAGCTAAATCGTTAGTTTTGGCTGCCGCTTGCCTCACTAACTTGGCACCAATGTTCTCAACCGGATCTTCCAGCTCAACCTAGTACATAAAAATAAATGCAAAAATATGATATTACAATGAATTGAAGAATAGAGGTATATAATTTGAAATGCTTAGAGATTTATTCACTCAATAACTTTATGAAATTACATTTTTCTCTTATCTACAATTGGAAAAGGCAGAAAAACAAACAATTAATACAAAGAAGTTCATTCAAAATAATAAAAATCGGTGAATTGTACATTACCAAAACGAAGAAGCCCATTAACATTTAACTTCATAAAACTTACATATTTGATGAATAAGTTGCCAAAGGCAGTAACCTAAATAATAAAAAGAAGAGAATATACAAAGAATTAACAAAGAGAGAACAATCATACCTCTTTGGCAACTGTAACACCATCATTTACTATCTTTGGAGCACCATATTTGCTTTCTAGAACCACATTTCTCCCCTTTGGACCTAACGTCACTCCAACAAGATCAGAAAGCTTGTTCACACCAGCCTGTTCATGAAATTTAGCAAGACATCAATTTCAAACTGGAACACATTGTTGCAGTAGAATTGATTATTACATAGCAAGCTGCAAAATTTCTCCCATAATAAAAATATTGAGATCGTTGCATCACCATGCAGAGAAAACTAAGAGAAGCCTGGGAAATCAAATATTCCAATCAAAATGTGGAAATGAATTAGTGAAAGAGATCGGATCGAACATAAAAAACTATCTATGCATCATATTATCATGCAAAGAAAAACAAAATTTGGCATCGAAGTTCAAGCACAAGAAAGAAACACTACACCCATAATTGTGAAACAGGCGAAGTGAAATAAACAAGGAAAATATCCTCTGTTCAGAATCAAAACCCTATAGGTGAAAAAACTGATTTATTCAAAGAAAAGAGAACTTGAAGACAATGCTCTTAGTTTCTCGTACAAAGGATAAAAATTTTCAGATCAATAGCACCAGAAATGAGATACTTTAAATGAAGTTGCTTACGGACTGCATGCAAGAGTTGTACCGGGTGAAAACATTAACTTGGAGGAAAGAAGAGAACCTCCACGTTTAAATATGGCCAACAAATGCCCTTCATAGATGGTAGATGACCCAACACTCTTATTATTCCAGGGATTGACAATAAATCACAATTGAAAACGAAGAAAAATAACTCTTCCCATTTGATTGTGGAGAAAATCACTCAATGTTTGTGATCTATCCATTCAAATACGAAGGAGAAAAAACAGAATTAAATATTGGAAAATACCTCACCTTTATTGGAACAGCATTAAATCTCAATAAACAAATTGCATGCATTGAAAATTGAAGAAAACAACAACAAAATTCTCTATTTCTAGCAATTCAATCGCATGAAACTAAAGGGAAAAGTCACATTCCCATGAAAAACTCAATATAAAACTGCATACGTAGGGATTAAAGAAAACAGAAGAAGTTCCCCTATTTCTTTCAGTTGATTCAGAATAACGAGCTAAACAAGATCTTAGAACCTGCTGTTTCAATATTCAATTGACAAAACTTTTGAAGAAACGAATAATAATTCCCAACAATCTCCCATTACATCCATAAATTAGCACGAACTATTCGACAGCAAAGGGGAAGTTCTTAATTTCTCACCATTTCGTTCAGCTATCAAAGCTAAAAAAGAATTACGAACCTGCAATTTTTTCATGGTAGAACCATCTTTGTTAAAGTGGAGCTCTTTAGCCATGCATCGAGTACGAAGATCAAAAGAACGTCTGATTCGAATAGAAGAAGAAGAAGAAGATGATGATGATGATGATGATGATGATGGAAGTTTGCTGGAAAGGAGAAGCTGCCGTTCAGGGAAAGAGATAAAAGTTGCAGAAGAAGAAGAAGATAAGGACAAGGAAGACGCCATGGTTTTTCTGTTAATTGTCTGTGTGTGCAAGGAAGAAGAGAAGAAAAATGGAGAGAGGCAAAAACAACAGAAACCCTAAACCCTTGGAAACCAGAAAGGAAGAATAGAAGGGTATACGAAAATGTCAGTGAGAAGAACAAGCAACAAAGAGAAGAAGGTTCTAGAACCCTCTTCCCAAAAAGGCGAAGCTTCCGGAATCCATCCCACAAAGGGGGCATTCTTCGCGATTCCTCACAAAACTGTCCAAATGGACGATGTTGCCGCCCAGAACATGATTTC
>CAKZGI010000471.1 GCA_936914905.1 uncultured Trichormus sp.
TTGGGCTAACAAGTCTTGAAACTGATGGTTAGTTATTCCCAGTATTTGTTTTCTAAGATGTGGATATTCTCGAATATAATTAAGTGGATTTTTCCTTTTGTTAGACGGTTACAATTCGGTTATACCATTTTCTTGACACCAAGTTAATTTTCCGGACAAGTCTAATACGTGTTTTTAGCCTATTTTCTGATGAATTTTCCTTGAAGAGGTGTAATTCGCGCAAGGCTTAATAGGTGAAACTCCCGTGAATCCTGACTCCTGACCGATAGCTTTAAGCTAAATTCTGACGTACCTTTCTGAGTCGTTTGAGTCCCTTAGGAGGAATTCCTGTAAACCGAAGTAAAAAATCATTTTCCTCTGCTGCAAATTTTTTTATCACTTTGGCATATACATCTAGTTCTTCTGTAAAGACTGCTGTATCTGTTAATAACTTCAACTTGGTATTAGCTTGGTATTAGCTAATATTTATAAATCATATTTACAACGAATCTGTGCGCCATTTTCAAACAGTCCAAATAATACCCCTGGCGATAATTTTCCATCTGCGTATTTACCATGTAAAATAATAAATCCCACTGCTAATTCATCATTCAAGATTTAGACTTTTTCATCAACTTTAGGTAAATATGAATTATATTATTCACTAATACCAGCAATCTCATAAATAGTAATAGGTTGTTTAATCCCTTTTGGTTCTACCTGTGACTTACTATCAACTCTCAAATCAGTATTGGCATCTAATAGAGTAGACTCAGAAATTAAAATCTGTCCTCCTACAGAATATGATTCAATCCGAGCAGCTAAATTCATATGACTACCAATCCTAGTATATTCAGGCCGTTTTTGAGATCCAATATTCCCGGCTACTACTTCTCCAGTATTAATACCAATTCCCATTACTAGAGTGGGTAAATTGATTTGCTGATTTTTTCATTCACCTTTTGCATTGCTAACTGCATGGCTACAGCACAAGGAATGGCTTATTGAGAATCATCTTCACGACTAATAGGCGCTCCAAATAACACCAAAATACCATCGCCCATAAAATCATTAATCGTACCTTTGTGCTGATTAATTACATCTGTCATTACTTCCAGATAAAGATTTAGAATCTCTACTACTTTTTCAGGAGGATACTGTTCAGAAGTAGCGGAAAATCCTATAGTATCAGATACTAAAATTTTAACTTTCCTCCGTTCTCCTCCTAACTTTAAACCCGAAGGTGTTTCTATTAAATTAGTGACATAAATTAGTGACAACGTTATCTATAAGATAACGCCCAAAAGTTTTTTGCATATTGACTGCACTCTGAAAAATATATTGGATAATAATAACAGTTGATACTACTAAAGCTAATATTGGTCGGATCAAAGGAATGCGGTAGCCAGCTAAAAATACTAAGAACCAGCAGACAATTAATGGATTACCAGTCAACACAAAACTAACGGTAATCAAAAATATATTATGGCATTACTGCCAAAATAATAGAGAACAAATCATAGACCATAATAAAATCCAAAGTCCTTCTTCAAATTCAGACCAAGATTTAATTTGTGGAAGACCATCTATAGCCGAGCTCAAAATTCGAATGGTTAAATTAGCGTGAATTTTTACACCTGCCATCCGTTGTGGACCTGCAAATAATTTACTACTATAAGATGTAAAAAGGCTATCTCTTAGACTCTCCGTAATTGAACGAAATATTACCACTTTCCTTAACATTAAATTTGGTTCAATCCGGTTTTATAGTACATCTGTGAGAGCAAATTTGACGAACTTTTACATCGTTCCTTGATAGTTTAATAGTATTTGGTAGCTTCCAGATTTCTACCTGATGTAACCACCATCATTATTTCTACCTGATGTAACCACCATCATTATTCTTAAACCTGGGGAAAACCCCCTACCTAGTTGTAAATATTTGGTCTTAGTTGTTGCCGCTTTTTCAGCAATTTCTCCTGGTTCTAAATATAATAGTGCTAACTTCAGGCTAAGACTTTCGATATAATCATTTTAATTTAAATATAAATACAACATTCCTCGACGGATTTTACCATCTCCATCAAGAGGTAGGTCATTTCCTCCCACTTGTTGAAGTTTTTTTAAAAAAGGTGATGCTTGAACTAAAGAGCTATCCGTATTTTCTAATACTTTTTCAATACCAATCAAATTAGGCGTATATTCAAATAACTTAACCAGTCCTGTTTGTCGAGGATTAACTGGCCAATTATGATAAATATCTAAACCTATAGCCCTGGGCTATTGCTGTTTGATATTTTTTAAAAACCTGGTCATGACCGCATCAGAAACAGGCCAGATTTTTTGATTATTAATATCTTTTTCATTAATTTCGACTATGACAATGAGATTATCAATACGTTCTTGTGGACAGAGTAGAAACAATTGATCTAATGCTGTTAATTCTAAAGATTGAAGGAATCCAGTGAAACGTAGTGCGATCACAATAAATATGACATTGGGAACAGCAATTAACACGCCACACCATTCCCATAGATTTTCTTTAAATTCTCTAAAATGAAATTCATCGATTAATTCTTGGTCGCGCAAGAATCCACTAATGCTTCAGATGCAGTATTATTGAATCCCACTGAGTCTAAAAATTGCCTCCAATTTATTTTAACTATTTGGTTATTAGGCTGAGTACAACGTGATTCCACACTCTAAGATACTGCTTTATGCCAAATTCCAGCTTGTGCATGGAAAGTAAATTTATGGAGCAAATCTGCTTTGACCAAAGACTCTGACAATGATAAATTTACTGAAATTTGTTTAACAAAACCTTCTATATAAGGATTGTTGCTAGAGTCTTCTTCATCACAAATTAGGGTTGAATAAGAATGATAAGTAGTATTTGTTCTCAGTTATGGTGCATTTACAGGTAGAGTAAAGCTGATAATTACTGGTTGTTTAGGTAAGGTTAATTTTGTTTTATAAATTACTTTTTTTCTGCATAATTGATGGGGGCAAATTCGGTAGTTTGCTCGGAAATCTGGGGTATATGCCAAAAAAAAATGTAGGATGCTCATTTAAGGTCAGTCCTGATTTATTAGCCGGAAGTAAGGCTGTTATTTCCTATTTATTTTTGAGGCATGAAGAACCACGAGTTGCTGCTCCAACTTTTGCAGGATTAGGTTGATCATCTACTGGCGGTTTAAATCTAGCTGCAAAACAAAGGACTGGGAGTTTGGACTGATTGTCTATTGACGTTGGTAATTCTTGACTTATTTGCCTAGTTTTGGTGTTTGAATATGATTGAGCTAGTACCGATAGTACTTGGGAATATAAAGATAAAGAAAATACTAGAAAAGATAAAGATATAGATGCCTGAAGCCATTTCATGGTTGAATATCCCCTTGATTAATTATTGTGATAGATGCACGTTACGTCATTCGATTTTGGACTTTCGAGAGTGTCAACCGAACGATATTGGATTGACCTCACGGATAAATTTGGGGGCTTGTACCATTAAAGAATTATTGGTCAGGGAGATGAAGGAAAAGACACAATATCAAAAGACACAATATCATTTGATACAATGTGTTCATATTGATTTAGGAACTATCTTTGGTAATTTGATGATTGGATGATGTTTAATGATGATCTTTAATATGGTGGTTAATGCTTGACAAGACGAAATACTTATCCGCAATGTTTCTGTTACCAAATTCAAATTTGGCACTCAGCAATCAAATTGCCACTACTTACTTAAAGCGATAACTGCATTCTGTCCGCCAAAACCAAAGCTGGAACAGAGTATCTGGGAGATTTTTGTTTCTTTTGCTGTGGTGACAAAATTTAAATCAAATTCTGGCTGCTGCAATCCCACGCAAGCGGGTAATTTTTGATACTTTAAACTCATGAGTGCAAAAGCCACACCTAAAGCTGCTGATGCTCCTAGTGTATGACCTGAACTACCTTTGGTGGAACTAATTGCTACTGTTGGGGGAAATAAATGCTGAATTATTTTGCTTTCGATGCGGTCGTTGAGGAGAGTACCTGTACCATGAGTGTGAATGTAGTCAATATCTCCTGGTGTTAAGCGACTACGTTTTAAACATTGCTGGATAGCTGTGATCGCACCTTTACCTTCTGGTTCTGGCTGAAAACCACGAAACGCATCTGCTGTCAAGCCAAAACCCAGAATTTCTCCATAAATCTTTTCTGGCTTTGTTTGACGTTGTTTTGCCAAGTCCACAGATTCGAGAACAAATACAGCCCCACCTTCACCTAATACCAACCCTTCTCGGTGTAAGTCAAAGGGATAAGCCCCTGTTGTTGCTAAAGCCCCCATTTGCTGAAATCCACAGATGGTAAGAGGGGTAATTGGTGCTTCCACTGCACCTGCGATAGCTCGTTGACATTGCCCTGTTTGAATTAACATCACAGCTTGGGCAATTGCCCAAATTCCCGTAGCACAAGCCGCCATTGGGGCTAAAACTATCCCTGTTGCACCGATTCGTCTAGCTACAGCGATCGCATTCATCTGGGGTAAAGTATACAACCAATCTTCCAATTTCAAGGACAGTTCACGGGTATCTTTGCCATACATCTGTCGCGCTAACTTTTCCCAAGACCCTTGATAACCACGGCTAGAACCAATTACCACGGCACAATCAACCAAAGGCGCTACTAATTTAGCATCTTCTAAAGCAGAATTAACAACCATCTGAGTTAGTGTACTCAAGTCGGATGGTTTGTCACCGATTAAGCCTAAAGGAATTTTTAAGAGTTCTGGAAATGGTTGATGTAATTCAATTCCCGTTGTACCAGATAGTAAATTTTGCCAGCTATCTTCCAAGCTGTTACCTAAAGCAGAAACTAAACCAATACCAGTGACAACAACCCTAACCAACTTTTAGATTTTAGATTTTAGATTTTAGATTTTAGCAGTTGTCAGCAGGTTTGTTAACACTGACAACTAACTACTGACTACTTAGTAGATTTTAAGTTTTCAGCACCTTTAGTGATTTTGACAGAATCAATGCGATCACCCTGATCAATTTTATTAACTACATCAAAGCCATCAGTAACATAACCAAAGACCGCGTAGCTACCATCTAGAAAACCCAGATCCGCTAGAGCAAAATAAAACTGAGAAGAAGCAGAATCAGGCATTTGCGATCTTGCCATAGCAACTGCACCTTGTTTGTGTGTCAAAACAGGTTTTTTAGCAATTGTTTGACTATAAACAGGTTCTTCTGCACCCTCTGGCTTAATTTCCAGTGGTATACGGCGTTCAGTCCCTATTTTTGGGTCTATATAACCACCAGTTCCCAACCTATTTGCTGGAACTTTGGGATCTTTACTTTGAGGATCACCACCTTGAACCACAAAAGGTTGAGGATCACGCACAACGCGATGGAATACCAAACCATCGTAAACACCCTTTTGGACCAAATCAACGAAGTTGCCAGCAGTAATGGGAGCATTAACACCATCTACTTCGATAGTGATTGGTGCGCCTTTAACTGTGATCACCACAGTAGCCTTACCTTCGAGCCGTGGTAAATCTTTCATTCCTGGAATACTGTCACTACTAGTTTCTGATATTGCTGCTTCATCAGTTGACTTCGAACTTGCCTCAGTTGCCTTTGAGGCAGCCGTCGAAGCTGGAGATGTATTAGAAGCTACTTTCTCTGTGGAACATCCACCCAACATCAAACCACCAATCATCAACAGAAGCATTAAAAATTGTGAAAATTTTAACCGCATTGCGAGTTACTGACTCAACCAGAGTATCTTAGCTTCTCTTAGTAATTTTAGATTTTAGATTTTAGATTTTGAATTTTGGAATAGGGAATAGGGAATAGGGAATAGGGAACATGGAAGAAAAGAAATAGTTCACTCTCCCCTACCCTAAAGGCTAGGAGATTCTAAAAGGATGCTACGCAACATGGCTTTAGCCTGTTGCTGGGCGTTCTCCTTTCCAATTTAAGAAGATTAATCCTTCTTGGGGCAGTCAAATACCCTCTAGAGACTCGGTTAAAACCTTCGTGCTTACTTTTTTGTCCGATATTCAGTGAACCATTTAGATCCGCATTCACCAGATGTCCACTTTTTTTCCTGTACAATCCACGCTGAATTCCGTTACCAGAGAACTAATATTCTTTTGGATTGTAGGCGTTGTAAACAGGTATCTCATCAGCATCAAGGGCACTTGCTTTGGAGGTGTAAGATTCGTCTTGCTCCTGATAGTTCAATCCATATCTTTCACGAATTGCCTTCAGCTTAGAACGCATTAGAACGCAAACTGTGAAAAGGAAATTTGACAAAGTTTTGGTTATTGCGTCCACCAATATTGATTTCTTGTTTGATACCAGGATTGTAGCCAACAATCAAATTAGCGATACTATTTTGGATGCAGTGATTCACCATAAATCCTGCTGTCTTGTTCAGGTAATCTCTGACTTGATTAGTGATACTCTTAATTAAGAGCTTATCCTTGATAGATTGCAGTTGAGCATTACACTTGTTGAAATACTGGTTAGTTGAAATACTGGTTAATAGATTTGATTGGTTTACCATCCACAAGAAAGGATGCCCATATTAGGGACAAGGTGGGCTTTAGCCCACCTTGTCCTTTTTCCTCCCAGGGCTAAAAGCCACTGGGATTCCAAACTCCCGTGAGGTTTTTTATGATTAACATTTGTACCGTTCGACTAAAGCTCACGGAAGCTTCAATTACCTGCAATATTCTGTATCTGTCTTTCTTCTGATCTCTGCCTCCTTCCTTCAACCTCCCATCACCCTGTTTTCAATCCAAAATCCAAAATCTAAAATCTACAATCCTTCCAAGGGTACACCCAAAAAGCGAGCTAACTGAGCTCCTTGAGTTTCCAAATCAGCTAAAGATAAAGGTTGACCCACCCTTGTCAAAGGAATATCGCGCCGTCCTTTAACCCTGAGATAAAGCGAGCGTTGGGGATTTAGACCTTCCTTAATGGAGATACGGACAGATTGTACATCTTGGATGCGACTTTCAATTTCAATTTGACGGTCTTTACCAGGAAAACCCCAGCGAAAGATTTTGAACTTACCAGTTTCTTGATTGAATTCGTTGTAACCGCCACCGACATCCCATAAAATAACCAGCCACAAGTATAAAGCCAAGAGCACGCCCGCCATGCCGTATAAGCTCATCACCAATCCTTGAGGTACAAAAATCAGTGGAGTTGGATCAGTAACTACGAGTAAATTAACTTTTAGGTAGCTGGAGATACCAGCCAACAAAAAGCCAGATGCTCCCAAACTAACAATAGTTGCCCACCAGTAGTTACTAAACCGACGAGAACCGAGGACATTTTGATGCAAGAGGCCATCGCCTATATTAATCTTTGTTGAAGCCGTCATAGAACTACCTTGGCCATGAGATATTCTCATTCAAAGTCTGGCACTTCAGCGGTCTGAATTGCAAGTTATCAATTGGTAATTGAGCATTGGGCATTGGGGATTCGGAATTGGATTTCACCCCCTTACACCCTTTGAATTATTCCTATTCCGCTTCCCCGAGCCCTATTCCCTCTCTCCTGAAAAAGATTTCTGAGAAAAGTTGTATCAGATTGTTAAAATTCTGATATTTATTATATTTATTAATAAATAATATCCTTAAATGCGTAATTTACCTGCGTATCTCCAGCGCAAACCCTGATTAATGTGATAAGTTAAAAATCATTAAGTTACCACAACTTAAATTATTAGTTAGTGGTAGGCGTAATGGCATAATCATGAGAAACGCTCAACTAGTAAGGCGTTAATTTCTCAAAATTTTAGGCGCTTTTTAAGTGGCTAAAAGTGTCAAAAAACGTTTAATTCCTCCTGTAGCCGCTCCAAATCAGGAAATCTGATCAAAGCGCAGCCTTAAAAACGTAGCAATTTTAGTAAACAAGAGGATTTTAGTTCAATGACCATCGCAGTTGGACGCGCCCCGTCAAGAGGGTGGTTTGACGTATTAGACGACTGGTTGAAGCGCGATCGCTTCGTATTTGTAGGTTGGTCAGGAATATT
>CAKZGI010000472.1 GCA_936914905.1 uncultured Trichormus sp.
TGATTGCCAGGATGATAAGCATCAGACCTTGAGTATGAGGGGGGAAAGTGGGAGGAAAGAGTTCCGGACTGTGAGCCTAATCTCTGGAAATAGAATAAGCACCAAAAAAGAAGATCCCCCAGCTTTTCTTTTACCTTGCTATTATTAGAGAAATTTCTACCTCGGGTTTTTAGAAGACTCTAAATTCTGCAAAATAACAAAACGGTAACTATGCTCTTTTTCTGTGTAACAACCTCTCTTCCATCACTTTTGCTTCTCTTTCTTCCTTTTTTATTGGTTGTATTTGCATCACACTGCCTTCTAAAGAAGGCTTTGACCCATTAGACAAGATAATGGAATACGAAGAACAGTGCTTGGGACTATTCTTTTTTTTCGTAAAGATCATTCATCAATTAAGAGAAAAGAATTACAACGCTACTTCAAAGAATCTCTAACATGAGACCTCTGAAACTACCACCCTAAATGTCGTACATGAAAACATACTAACTGACACATATGGACCTCTTCCTCTCTTAAGAGCCCTGAACTCTCTAACATATAGAACTGCCATAACAGAAAACCTTTAAGCTTTCGAACATGTCGTTCCACGCCTGATTGACCCTCGAAAATGAATGCATTACGCATCCTCCAAATATGCCATAAACCCCAATATCGTAGAAAATCCCAAACTATCTGTAACTCTAGAGAAGAACTTATACTGTTAACCCTCGTAAAAACCCAATGGAAAGGTCGCCTTGAAATCCCAGTCAATGAAATCCATACTTTGTTTATGAAGCCCCAAACCTGTTTCGCCACTGGACAATTGAGAAACCTATGACGGTTGTCCTCAACAACCACTGTGCACCAAAAACACATGCCATTATCAATGTTCCTCTTTCTTAAAGCCTCTCCCATTGGTAATCCTCCAACGATAACCCTCCAAATGAACACCTTCGCTCTAAATGGAAGTCGAGAATGCCAACCTTTTCTTACTACTTTTTGCCACCATGAAATGGGTCTTTGAAATCCCCATTGCTTCCTAACTTGATCCTCCATCCATAAGTGATTAGACATTAGCTTGTGATAAATGTCATTAGTTTGTATTGTCAATATATTACGGTTTCCCTCAAAGACCCAATCATGTACATAAAATGCTTCCCCACATGAAGGAATTTGCCCTTGCAATATTGGCACATTTCTTATCATATGCCAAATGGTTCGATAACTTTTTGGAATGCGAAACCTTGACCTGACTGTTCTAAATGCCATAATTTTCCTTTGGGATTGAAGCATGGCATCTGCTATTGTTACCAACCCTAGACGACCCATTCTACCAAATTGAAGCATTAGCAAATTCTTACCCTCCCACTCTAGTACCCTTGAAGTTGCCAACAATTCCATCTGCAAAGTATTGTTATGTTGTCTTTCTGGAGAAGGGTGCCAATGAATAAACTCTAAGACAGCCTTCCAAGAGTTCACCAAATGGTTGACGATTCTCGATCCCAACACATTAACCCTTATATCACAATTTACCACATTCCACCAAGAAGTCTTTATAGGAGTTCTGCCCACCTTGATACCTTGTTTCTCAATAAAGAAAACTATCATCTCAGTCCATGGCTCATCACCTAGAAACATAGCCTTCAGCAAGGTAAATCTTCGTGCCACCATATGATCATACAAATTCAATAATGCCACTCCCCCAAGCCTTTTTGGTGTGCAAATGTGCTCCCATGCCATCCATGATCTACCCACCTTCTCCTTTCTTTTCCACAACAGAAATCGCATCGTGGCCGACAACTTATCAATGTGTTTCTTAGACCATGGTAATAGCGGCAAAAAATATGAAACCATCGGTATCATGATTGCTTGTACCACCTTCAATCTCACATGAAAAGGCCACGTTTGTGATTTCCAGTACATAAACTTCTCATGAATTCTTCTTTGTATCCAACCCACCAATTTATCACTAGATATATCATTTCCAATCGGATAACCAAGATGACGACAAATCATACCTTTCTCCAGTACCATTCCTGTCCACCCAAGCTCTTCTACATTCCTCTCAGTACATGAAATTAGAATCGATTTTTGCATATTCACCTTCAATCCACTAGCAACAGCAAACGACCCCCATACATCCATGACCTTCACAATGTTATCATGTGATGCACCTAAGAACATGATAAAATCATCTGCCAAAGCCTGTGCAATGTATGGTGACCCTGATGGTAACATAAGTCCCCTTAATTGTCTATCTCTTGCCATAGTATATAACTTTATCAAAATCGGATGTGATACGATGGCAAACAACAATGGGCTCAATGGACACCCTTGCCTCAAGGACTTCTGCAAAGGTATGGGACGAGTAACTCCTCCATTCATCATTATATGTGACACTGCATCTTTCCCTAATACATACATTAGCCGTGACATACGATCACCAAATCCCATGGTTGACATTAACTCCACAACAAACGACCATTCAACATTGTCATATGCTTTCTCAAGATCTAGTTGTATCATGACTAATTCTTGTTGTGAATCCTTAACATAATCCATTGCCAATTGCACGTTCAAGATATTATGCAAAATATCTCTCCCTTTGATGAAACCATACTGAGATTTATGAACAATCTTTGGTAAATACCTCTGCAATCTATTCGCAATTACTTTTGCGAAAATCTTATAAATTCCCCCCATCAATGAAATAGGCCTCCATTGTGAAAAAGATGAAGGAGATGGAACTTTCGGTAATAACTTTATCAACCCAATCTTCCATGTTGCAGGCATAATCCCCGAACTCCAAACTTCTTGAAACATTATTGTGAGGGGTTCTACGAGAAGTGATGCATACATTTTAAAGAACTCATTGGTTATACCATCCCATCCAGGACTTTTCCCATTAGGTAACTTAGATATAACTATCTGTACCTCTTGAATCGTAATATCAGCCTCTAGTGCCATGGCATTCTCCTGAGAAACAATATTATTTGCTCCTGATAAGAAAATGTTACGCGCTTGCCGCACATGAATGTCCGATGTTGATTGTGAATGAAACAAATGATAGAAATATTGTTCACATTTGTCAATAATAACTTGTGGCTCCACATGCACATGGCCATTCTCCTCTACCTTGACCACATTAAACCTTGCATGTGATTCATGAAGACCTTGGAAAAAAACATGTGATTGGCAGTTGTTATCTTCGAATTCATGTTGCATTCTATACTTCCGAGCCTGTTGATAATTCCTCAACTGCAAATCTTGTAATGTGATAGATAACTTTTGTTGAATTTCCAATAAGACCTCATCCAATGGCAAGTAACATAATAATGCATTACATCTTTCCATCAACATTGTGAGAGCCTTCAACTTTTGTCTCTTTGTATTGGCATTATGAATTCCATAATATCTAAGTATCTTATGTAGATTATCCGTAAACACCTCCCATGCCAACAAACCATCACTCTGAACACGTTGTGAGAACATAACTAGTAGCTGAGTCATATACCTAGCAAATATGTCATGTTGCAAGTACGATGAATTAAATCTTAGTGGAGCCTTGCCCATATGAGCTGAAAACTGTTTCACTGATTGGTGATCAAAGTCAAAGACTAAGGGGAAATGATCAGACATCGTCATGTCATATGCAACTGAAATGTCCAACATTTCTGGGAGGAAGATATCATCATGCATTATGTACATTCGATCGATCCTACTCCATGTTGTCCTATATTGGGAAGATTGATAAGTAAACCCAGGGCTATCTTCTTGAATCCAGTTCCATGCATCTCGATATAGAACATTCTCTTGCAATTGCCTCCATGCTTGTAATTCTTGAGCATCCATATGCAGATTAAGAGATGTAGATTGCACCTCATCATCACACATATTGAAATCACCCATCATAAAACCATGTCTACCCATTGTAAGTTTGTTATTTAACACATCCCATAGTAACTTACGTTGATGTGATAAGTTTGGTGCATAAACGCCAACTATCCATAACAATTGACCTTCAAATAAAATCTCAACCACAATATACCTGCCATCTGAATCCCTCATAACAACTTGTGGTTGATATTGATCTTTTATTAACATTAGCACTCCCGAATAGTCTCCCGAGCTTACTCCTGCATAACATAATGTATATCCTTTTATTGTGAAATCTAAACCTGCATTCTTATGGTCCTTATGTTCTACTGCACATAATATGTCCCAATGATTCCTAAACACAGACTGCCACAACTGATGCATTTTGAAAGGGGAGCAAACCCCTCTAACATTCCATGTGACAACTCTCATTTACTACTACTTGCTTTCGCTTTCGAACTTGTCACCATGCTTTCTTTTTGTGCCAACGTTTCTATCACATCTTGGAAGAAATCTCCAAGAACTGCATACGGATTAGATTGAGAATACTTATCATTTTCCTTTGAAGTAGAAGGCCCTTCTTGATGCCTTTGCAACTTCCTTGTATCCCAAGGAGTAAATACTCTTCCATTAGTACGAAAATTCAAGTTTTGAGGAAGGTCTCTCCCATGGTTGAATACTCTACCTTTGGCAAACCAGGTTTGTTGCTCATTCCTTTTATTCTCCACCCCTACTTTCTCCCTTTGATTATGCATAGTACTCTTGGGTCTTCTAGCTTGTGTTGTCCATGGTTTGTGTTCTTCTCTAACCACGTCTTCTACTTTCTCTTTTCCTTTGTCAACAACATTTATTTTCGGACCCACAGTTTGAACCTCCTCTGTGACTTCTTCCATGTGATCCATTTGCTCTAGAAGTTGTTCCTCAATTGTGTCAGAATGTTTCCCTATCACATTCATTTCCTTTTGAGGGCATTCAGCCATAAAATGACCCAATACCCCACATTTGAAACAATGTCCTGCAAATGTACCCCAATTCAACTTAAACCGCATGAAGGGCAATCCTATTGGACATAGTGATATCGAGGTAGGCCGTTTCTTCGTAGTATTCCATAGAAGGCACAATCTATACCGATTTTGGGCATTTGCTCTAGGAGGAACCAATACCTTCCCTAATTTCTCCATTGATGATGTTAATAACGGCCATACCACGGAGTTTTGGCATTGAACCTCTACCCACACTGGACATTCTCGTTTTAATATTTCTTGAAACTCCACCACTGGTCTCCATGGAACAACATGAACTAATCCTCGTTCATAAAATAGTGGAAGCCGATTGAACAATTTACCTCGTAAGGCTTGTGATAGAAGCATTACTTCATAAAAACCTCGTGGGCCCACATATATATCCTCCACACAGTCCTCTTGCATAACATTTCGTAACCATTGCCTTACCCATGAAGGTGTTGGAATTTTACCCGTAAAGAACATAATAACTGCTTTATCGTAGAAGTTCTCAAAAGATTTAAGAAATTCCTTTGTGTCTATTTCGATATTGAAAGTCTCATCCTCTTCACACTCCTGTACCATAAGATTTTGCTTCTGAACTGAATCTTCCATCAGAGCACTTGCCATGCCTCTTAAGGTCTCCCAATGCCCATCATCCTTTTCCACTTCACTCTTTGATTGTATAATATCCGCATACGACACATGTTCCCGTGGACAACTGTCTTGATATTGAGCACCATCACATTTCTGTCTTTTCCCTTCACTCATAAACGATTCATCTTGCTGGTCCATATGGTCCTCCATGACATCCACAGAGGCAGCCATCCGAATGGAGAGTTTCGAAGAACCGATAAATGACTTGATTCTTCAACCGCGACCTTCAACCTGTGTCGTGTTTGTCAGTGAAGTCACTGTTCAAAGCAAGATTTAGCTCAATGCGTAGCTCTGTCCGAGAGCTTTCCAACGCATGTTCAAACGCTGAAATCTGACTCTTCTATGAAGAGTTATGGTGAAAACACTATGTTGTCTGTTCACTATGTTTTCCGCCTTCTCTTGCAACCCGCACGCGAATGCACCTCAAGAGATGATTTGTTACAACCATCTGTCCAAAATGTTGTTGCAGTCTACAGATTATTTTGGAGATATAGCATAGGTACTAGCACATGAACGAGATCAAGGCATGAAGAGCCTAATTACTGATTTATCAAGAAAGCCTTATGGAGTGTATGATAAACGCATCGACTGCTACTCTCTCCTCATCTCAAATTTTATAATGTAAACTCTTAAGCTCTTAGAAGTAATAGCCGACTGCTATATTACCAAGCGCACCTCCATGTAACTGATTGCTAGAGTTAAATGCACACCTAGTATCTCAAATTGTTTGATGCTGCCGAATGTCACACATGCACAAAAAACTATTGGATGGGCGCTTAACAATCACTCTAATTGTTGTTCGCAACCGATGGTCACATTGGATGGCCTGACAATCGCTTATACGTATCATGACAAATAAGACACCAAGACTCAATTAAGAAAATGAGGTGGGAGACAAACATTGAGGATAATGCTTTGTAAAACGGGCAATTTCAATATTCTACATTGAGTCATCCCTCCAAACTATAGCAACAAGACTTCCTGAAAGATTTCATGAAGGTATTTGTGACTAGTAATTGGTGCTACCTATAACTTGACGATATTGAGGATAATGCTTTATAACATGCTCAATTCCACTATGTTTCATTCACGAGAAGACATATAGAAAGAGTTCATGCAGATTGTAACAACAAGACATGTTGAAAGAGTTCATGCAAGTATATGTGATTAGTAATTAGTGTCGCATATAACTTGACAATATTATTGGAGATGTACCTGGCACGCCAATTCAACATAGTTTCTGTCAAGGGATTCGAATAATTAGAACGAAATTCACGTGCTATTGTGTCGACAATTTGTGAACATACGAGTGCCGTATGTAATACTTATATGAAGAATAAGTGTAATCATGCATATTGGAAGCTCTATCGTGTCGACAATTGTGAACAGATGGGATCATACAATACTATGATTATTGATTCTTGAATGTGATGGAAGCTCTACTTATCATCTATCTATATATTAGTAAATGTGATGGAACAGGCTATCATGCCATTGTGTGCTGAATGAAAGATTTCGTATAGTGAAATGTCCCCATATTGATAACCGAGTATTTATTTGCGCTTGGCTGATTGGAATATGCACGTCTGGTTTATCTCCAATTAAAAATTTTCCGAGCTCGAAATCGGAAAAGATTTCTTGAATATTAATTAACGAGTGCTTCGCATTGAGCAAGTTTGAGATTACTCAACTAGGGATATTATCCTTAAAGAGTACGAGCTGCAGGATTCATATCAAATGCATAATATTGGCATAATATATCATCATGAAGCAGTTCATACAATTTTTGAAGGGCAATCGAATCCGGAATTTTGAGGGCAAGTATATTGGAGACGCAATATCCAAATTAGGCACTACTGTATCATATATTTATCCAATCTAGGCAAGGTTCGTGAATTACGGAATTAGAGTACCTCATGATGTTTTACATGATCCGATTGTGCAAACGGGCTAACAAATGGGGCCTCATGATGACCGCGTTGGAGGGAAAATGCGGCCACTATTTCGCAAACACTCGTACGGGGTGGGTAAAGTGCTAGTGTAACCGCGAGGTAGTCAAGACTTAGACTTGCAGATCTCTATGATACAGAGATATATAAGTGTTATCTATCATAGGGATGGAGTTGAAGGTGTGTTTGTTACTTTCCTCGTCGAGGGGATATATAAAAATAGATCACGTGACAAAAGATGTTTCGTTGACCCCGTTATTTAACTGTCAAACAGCGGCAGGATGTCAACGGTCATGACGATGCCTTCTGGGACGGCGGCGGCCTGTAAACTGCCGGCGGTATATACCGGCCACCCTGCAAAACTGCTAATTAACGGTACAGCAGCACGGGCGCGCGCCTATATATACTCTCATCAGCTGCTGCTGCTGCAGCCGCTGCGGCCGCAGCTGCAGCTTCTGCTGCGGCTGCTGCAACAAAAGCAAAAGGTGCGACACAACCTGTGGGGAACTAGGGTTTTGGATACAAAAAATCTAGTTGGAATGCTTATTTTTGCATTTGGACTCAAAATGATTGGAGAGATCTATTTGG
>CAKZGI010000473.1 GCA_936914905.1 uncultured Trichormus sp.
TGACGCTAGTCACCGTGGGTGGCAGCAGCGGCGGCGGTTCTTCTTCTCCTCCCCCAGTTGGTCTCTAGCCCAACTTCTTATAGCTGGGCCTCTGTGGGCAGATGGGCGCTAAAGGTGGCGTTGCCCACTATAGTCGGCAACACCTTGCCACCTATAGCGGGTGCCCTTTATAACGGGTTCCCAGGCTGCGCCACATTATGTCTGATTTTCATGTGGGAATATATAATTTAATGGAGTAATTGACATTTTTTACCTTCTAAATTATGACATTTTTAGTGCTATTAGTCTTCTTTTTAAATGAAATACTTCATAAAATTACTTAAAACTACCTACATTTTCTTAGTGAGATAGGCCATTTTGCTTATATATTGGCGGTTGGAGCCTGTATTTATACTAAATATACGGTATTGCCTTAAATTTGCTTTTATATAGCCAAGAGAGGCCTGGTGATGCTAAAAGACAAATTTCTGTTGAGAGATTGAAGATAACATACAAAGGTGATTCATCAAAACGCCAACTTTTTGATGAGCCACCAGTAGTGGCAAGGCAAGGGAAGTGGGTCGTCCCAAAGGAAATCTGCTATGGCATTGGGAACATCATCCAAACCTTCAAAAGATATGATAACTTTTGAATGGGCTCTTCAGTACCAAGAGAAGGCTCGAAGAGTACTCCTACTGTTGGGAAAGATCGTAGGAGACGACGTTTTGGAAGCAGGTCATGCTTTTGCCTATGGGAAGGTCCGCAAGATTGACTATCAAGATGAGGACTCTTCAAATCTAGTAGGATACATCGAAACAAGTAAAGGAGAACGTATCATTCTTGTTTCTGAATACAAGTTAATTTTGGCTTCATGTGTGCCCTTAGAGCTTCAAAAGAGGATTAACACTTCGAATAATCTAATAGTGGCCTTGCAACCTTTTACTGTTGGTCAAGCCTCATTTACGGACTCTTTAGAGGTTTCAACTGAAGATAATGGTATAGAAGAAGAAGATACTTAACGTCCTCAAAGGACAATCTCTTTAAAGTAACCTAGTAAAGAAAAACAACGAGTTCAAAAGAAGCCCGTGAAGAAGTCAGTTCAAGAGCAAACATCTTCTTCAGATAATGAAGATGTTGAGGGTGAGTCAGAAAAAGATTTGGACACACCAGGAGGAGAGCTATCTTCCGGTATTGTCGTCTCTGAGCAAAACACGATAAGGTGACAAATAATAAAGTCCAAATTAGTGAAGAAAGGTCATATATTCACACTACCAATAACACTTGTAAATAGACCTCTCTGGATCCCGAAACTTGGAGAAGACCACTTGAAATAGGAGAACCGCATAACTTGCATGTACAAAACCTTAAAAAGAAGATGAAAATAAACCCATCCGCATAACTTGCATGTACAAAACCTTAAAATGAAGATGAAAATAAACCCACATGCTACAGTGGTCCCATTTCTTGTGGTGGTGGATCTTGCCCAATGCTCTTTGGTATCTGAATTCGATATCTCAAATCCTGAGCGCTATCAATATTTTGTGATTGGTGGTTCACATTCAGCAGAAGCTAGAAGAAAATTGGTAATGGAGCATCCTACAACATACTTTTTTAAATATGCTGAATGCAAGATATATGTTGGGCTCACATTGATGAGGCTAAGCTTCTCTCTTGGGACCACAACAACGACAATGATTATCGGCAGAAGATGTCCTCTATAGAAAGAATCATATTTTTCCACTACGAATACCTTGATGCCTTGCGCCGATATGGGGCTAGACTCCATCCAGGTCTCCGCTGTCATTGTTTGAATGAAGTTGGCATTGTAATTGATGAAACAGTAAAGTCAGATGGTCTGAGAAAGTATGAACCTTGGTTTCAACTGGCTTTTAGGGAAGGAACTATTTGGGAATTACAAGATGCAATATTCACAATGTGGGAGAACAAAGAAGTGAAAGGGCAAAAGGCTAAACAGGGGAAATTTGACCCTCAGGTGGAGGTGAAAGGCACAAAAGGAAAGAAACAAGATTATACAATCGAGTAGGCAGCCGGAGATATGAAGTTAACACCGTGGAGAGCACTCCAAGGTATTAAAGATGAGATGCTTCTTCTGTCTGTACTCTCTCGTGTCATCGCTAAGGCGCTAAGCCTGAATGAGATAGTCTTAGAACTATCGAAGTAATTATTATGTATCTTGTACATTAACTACTTCTTTAACTTGTGTGCCAATTGCTTGTTTTTTGCTTTTGTAGTCACAAAGTTTATATGAAGATCGAAGAAGTCATGATGAAGAAATTGGATTTCTCTACATGGGAGCAAGTCCAAGAGCAATACCCCAATACTTCATCATATAAATCACTTCAGGAATATTTCATCATTTTTTGAGATTGGGCTATGTCTAGGTATCGGCACCGATTCGGTTTGAGCCCAAACCGAGCCGTTTAACAGACTTTAAACGGCTTAGCGGTTTAATGACTTGTTTCAAGTTTGAAATTTGGCAAATGGTTTCGGTTTGGCTCGAGCTTTAGCAGTTCGGCTTAACCGGTTTGGGACCGGTTAACCCATTTAAGTATTTTGAACTTTTTTAGTGTAAACCCTTTTTTTCTTTAGTTAAACTCTCTGAGGTCTCGACTCTCACAGTCTGCAGATGCTAGAAACAATGAAACTCTTCTTCTTGAATCTTTAGATTTAAGTGACAGGAATCAAACAAACTCATTATTCAATCACCATCTCTTCTTCTTCATTAGAGTTCGACCGAGGTTTTGACTCTCGAGGCGACGAGCGTTTTCATCACAACTTGTAAGAGGTAAAAACATCATCCTTCTTCTTCTTCTTCCTCCATCTTCATCATGATTCATCAATGATCATCATCATTTTCTTCTTCTTCTTCTTCTTCTTCTTCTTCTTCCTCCTCCTCCTCCTCCTCCTCTTCTTTTTCCTCTTCTAATTCTTCCTCCTCCTCTTCTTATTTTTTCTCTTCTAATTCTTCCTCTTCATCTCAGATTCGTTATCATCCCCCTCTTCTTCATCCTCGACATTTGTGGTCCGGGAACCTTCACTCTAAGAAGTTGCCTTCATCAAATCTTCCAAGTTCCAACAACCATTTGGTATCAACACAAGTATTTGCCTCTCTTCTTTCTTCTCACTTCATTGATCTTCATTTTCACACTTTGCAATCCATGTACCTATTTATTTTGAATGAGAGAGCACAACCATGCATTAACAAATTTGAGGATCATTCTGGCTTGTAGAATAGATATACTTCATCCACGAGCTAAAGTATGACATTGTCATTACTAATTTAGTTGTTCTTATAACTGTCACAAGCTCTAGTCCCATAAGGAATTAATATTAGAAGATGGCTTGAATAAATGTATATGTGCATGCTATGTGCCCGTCATTTGGATTAAACATTTTACAAACAAAAAAAAGGAGATACATACTATATACTTGAGCCACTTTCAAGAAACCAAAAAATCTCAAAACTCAACACTACTGTTGGGTTTAATTTGAAAAAAGGGTTTGAGTTGGATTTTTCATGTTTGTTTTTATCCATAACACCAAACCAAGTCTATGAAGATCACCCTATTTAGATCTCCCTATTTCGTTAACTTTTGCATATCCTTCATTGCTTCCCTTTTTCCAATTTTTACTATGTTTTCATTTTTTTGGCCCTCTTGTTTACACCACTGTTATGCCCTCCTTTTTCAAAAATTTCAATAGATGGAATTCATTCGAGCAAGTGCAACCAATTCTGCTTCAATGGCAACTGATGCCTCTACTTCAATTCTCAGCCAAAAAAGAAGAAGGAAAAAACATCATGGAAAAACCATCCGCCATATGACACCTCTTTAATTCCACTCATTCCTGTACGAATCTCTCTCGTCTTTCACGTTTGAGTGCTTGACTAAAAGCAGTGCATCACTTTTTAGAATGATTATCAATACCCACAACCAGGCATTTTCCATGGTTCAAAAGAATAGGATAAGGTTCCTTACACTGACACACTGGCAGGGTATCGTATTGTATTTGTCCGCAAACAAACCTATAATTAATACGATTGTAGCATCAGTACTACAATAAAAAGAAATCGTAGAAGTTCCATATCCATTTTTCACATGTTTCATAAGCAATACCTGCCCAGATGTACTATCTAAGGACCGCCAGATAACATCTGTTTGTCCTTCTTCCTTTACTTCAAGATTCAATGACCCAAGTATGGTACTACTTCGTATGATGTCCCAGTCATAAATTGCTATAGTTATCTAGCAAGAATTGGAACAGATTAACAGTGAGTGTTGCAGATTTTTACTTATATCATGTTATAGACAGTCAACATTTTCAGGTGCATAGCAGATTTTCAGCACATTTTCAGGTGCATTGCAGAATATACCAGGGGTTAGAACATGCATTAAAACAGACCATAATCTGGTTACCTGGGCTGGAAGCTCTTCAATGAAGAAGTCGAACTCTTCACCCCACATAGGATTTCGTGACCCCTGAACCAAAGAGCTTTTGCACAAGATATTGGAAATCGTGGGGGAAAGAAAAGTGAGTAACTAAATCAAGCATTTCGGAAAGAAAATGCACACTAACATCTTGGATCAAACAATATAAACCACCAAAAAATGACAGTACTAGAAAGCAATCAAATAGACTCTTATGACACGTGAAAAGGATTTTTCTACTGGATGGCATCCCTGGAAACTACGCTTTAATCACTATTATATCATGTATGGCTCCCACTCACCAAAACCACGTTGGAAATGAGTCACAATGCATTGAATTATGGTCATGATGGTTGGTAATTTCAGATTTCATTACATGCTTTGCAAATATAACAGAACATACAATCATACTTATCTTCAAGAATGAAGATCCCGTGATACCTTAGCGACAAAATCAAATCAAGCATTACGTGACCAGAATATATGGCCTGATACTCAGGTCAAAACGTGTATGAGCAGAGATAAATAAAATCAAGCGTCACTTTTCTACCAGTCAGCTGGATAGACAGGCTTTCCGAAGGGCTGATTCACAGCTCTGGA
>CAKZGI010000474.1 GCA_936914905.1 uncultured Trichormus sp.
CCTTAAATTGCGATGCAGCCCCATCTAATCACCAGACCCAATGCCGATTAAAGCTAAAACCTTGAGAGTTGTATGATGTTTCGTATCATCTAAAATGTAGAATATTGATTTCTTATGCATCTTACCATCGTGCTTCCAGTAGCAGATATGTATAAGTATTGTACATTAGTGATTATCCTAATGCATTGATTGAATCTCATTCTGAATTTTTAAATGTGTAATTCTCAACAAAATCAATGACAGACAAAACAAAATCGTCATGCGAGCTTTTTATACATTCTTTGAACTGAAAGTTTTGCCAAAAACTTCTAAAGTTGAGGGGAATGAACTCTCTAAGATGCTTCTTAAACTCTAAGCTAAGCCTATCAATAGAAGTCTCCTTATATACTTACTTAATATGTTTCCTAAATTGATGGTCTTTGCCTAAATATTCTGGCACATACTAAAAATTATTCCATTTCAAAAGATTTAGAGTTTTCACATCAAGCTCACTTGTACAAACGATTGGTTGTGGGCAATCCTTGTGTATCATCAAAAGACATGAAAGACTATGCCACTCAAGTGATTGTTGTTTCGGACAAACACAACTCATCCATAGCTCAAAAATGGATTGATAAGTCATGTTTCTAGCATTAGACCTATCCTCTCCATTTGATCTACATATTACACATGTACAATCACACCCATTCCCATGTATTCCTTTAGGATCACTCCTCATATTATTCACCCCATTTAAATGTGATAAATACAACATGTTCCTTTTAACTTTCTTTCTAGAAAAGGTTTCAACGCTTAAAACCTACGAAATCCAAGCATCATCTTTAGATTTTGTTCCTTGAAATTTGTGAAAAAGTCTACCTACAAATAATCGTGTGATGATTAAGCATTCAATCATTATATAAAAATCAAATAAAAACAAAAAACTAATTACCTCTATCATCTCTAATAAATGGCTAGGGTGAACTTTGTACTTCCCTCGACTTATTCGTTGTCTACAGATATCTTTTTTATTTGGTGAAATAGTGTCTCGCTTGTCCAACAATCAACCACTCTCTCAATTACCTCTTCTGAAAAAGAGCCACTTCACCGTTTATGACCAAACCCCACCCACTTAAATTGTTTCATTTCTAAATTTGTTCGATGCTTTCTCAAGGTTTTCCTTTGAATTCAAATGATTGTTGCTATTTTTGTATCACTAAATTTCTTTTTTCTAATCCCGTTTACAACCATGTGAAGTGTTGCCCTCTTAGCAGCAAGCTTATCTACACTTTCTACCCCTTTGAGATATCTTCATTGATTCTACAAACCATATTATATTGCGACGTCTAATTATCATTCGATAAACAACACGAGCTTGTGTGTACTAAATGTGCATGGTAAGAGTTTAGTAAAAGTGTGGTAATTAGCTTAGTAAATCATTTACGAAAAACTGTGTCTACATAGTTGGTTTGTCACAGTCATTGTAGGACCACACCTATTATGCGGTAAAATATTGTTGGAAAATGATAGTTCTCTTGTAGTGTAATCACATCCCTACACTCTCGTTCATGGCATAATTTCCTAAGTCGGCCTTTATTATTAATGGGTGGCCAGACCTTCGATTGTTGATGTAGGACCTCTGGAACTCTTTTTTTACAGCTAACTCCTACGGTTACCAATACTGACACATGATAGTCCCATGGAGCCAGACTAGATCCACTTGCTAACCATCAAGCATCAGGAATCGAGCATGGATGAAAACTACAATGCGGTCTATAACGTCAAACAACATGTCACTTCATCTAGTTCATTTCATCGTAGACAATAAAAGGCCCTAAAAAATAACTAGTGACAGAAAGAAAAACAGAGATGAATAGTGACAACTCAACGACACATTCGGAGGGCTCCGGAGCAGCATCTCCTTCCATTTCTGAGGACGCTACTGTTACCATCTCTTTCAGCCCAGAGGAGACAATCTTGTTCGATAATGAGATTAATAGATTGACAGAAATTTCAGTGATATGTCGCATCATAGGTTCTCGTCCCTTTAGAATAGAATTGTGTGATCTCCTTCAGGGGGCCATGCATGATGCGATTGGAAAGATAGTTGTTGTTCACTTCTTAGGCAAGGGATTCTATCATTCACAGATGGAATAGCAGGAATCAGTTAATAGACTGTTGCAATGCTCACCATTAGATCTCAACGGATCGCAAGCTTTTTTCCTTCCGTGGGATCCGGGCTTTGATGCGGCAAAGGCTAGAGAAAAAGGGGGCAATTTCTTCCCCATAACTGTTGCATTTCCAAACTTAAGGCAGCAATGCATTCCTATGTTGTCAGCTATAGCTACCAAGATAGGGGTGGTTCTTAGTGATCCAAGGAAAGAGATGGGAATGTCAGCTAAAAGGATTATGGTCTCTTCGGTGGCAAGGCTGCCGGCTAAAGTTTCGCTACCAAAACAGGATTTATCCTTGTTGGAGTAGAGAGTGGAGCATGTAGGATTACCAAATCAATGCTTCTATTGTAGGAAGCTAGGGCATATGATCAATGGCTGCCCCAAACGTAAAAGCCATCAAGATTCAGCGCCAACAGAAAAGATGAATCAGGCTCATGGACAGGACAAACAACAAACGATGGAGCGTCAATGGATACCAGTTTCAGGCAAGCGCGCTTTTGCTCCCCCTTCATCGCCGTTGGTGTTTGGCCCAGATCAACATATAAACAATACTTATAATGTGTTGTATGAGCTTGAGGTGGAGAATGCTAGATAACAAACTGAGGTATCGAGATGCCCTCCAAACGTGGCAGGTCCTTCTAATGAGGTATTTTCTGCTATGTTAAATAAACAGGGGACGATTGAATGTGGCGGGCCTATACACATTGCTAGAATAGAAGACCTCTCCTCTATGTTGGCAATGAAATCCTCTTCAACGGGAAGTGGGTCTATGTAAGTAAGTACTCTTACAACTCCTATCTCTGAACATGACAAGTTGGTGCAAGAAAGTGGAAAGATCCCTGAGACGGTCTCAGTTAGATCTACTAAGAGATCCTTGAGATTGAGTGTAGAGGAGCCTATTGTTGCCATTAAAACTAGTATTATTAAGAAAGATGATGATTTATCGCTTGGTTTCTCGATTGTGGATTATACGGCTCCAATGGGGTATTGTTTTATGAAGTTCTTCGGTGCTCCGCATGATTTTCAACCGGCAATAACAAGAGTCCATGTTGGTATTTTTAATTCTGCGTCAATAGCAACTTCGCCAGCTGGCTTTTCTTTTCCTTTGTGTGGGTTTGATAAACAGAATTGGAGTTTGAATGAGGCGACTTCGGCTCTACAAACTCAAGTGTTATATTTTGCTAAATATGTCAAGTACAGTAAAGTACTAACAATATTACAAAATAGTTGGCAGCATATGAAGGTTATATTAATGTAGGAGATGGATGGTGCAGGACGGAGGCACATAATAATTTCCCTTGTGGTACCTGAGGTATTTTCGTTTGGGTATGTGTATATTCATGAAGATACTTTATCCGATGGGCAGGCTAAAGCTAGAGCTCACCATCATTGGAAATTCATTAAGGAGAACTCACAAACATTTAAAATCCCTATGGCACTAGATACGGTAGGTGTCACTCCAATGAATCTTCCGATACAGAAATCTAGAAGAGTTTCTCAAGGTGTTCAGATTTGAATATTCGAACAATGAGACTATTAACTTGGAATGTACAAGGCCTAGGTGGCCCTTTGTTTCGTCGATACAGGGGTAGATTGAGGCAAGATTTGCATAGAGATTTCACAGGAGGAAGCATTGATATCTTACTCATTCAGGAACATCACTTGAATGTAGAAAGGATTTCAGAATATGGTACATTTTTTCCGGGAAACTGGGAAATGTTCTGGTCTGAGGCATATGGTCCATATGCCTCTAAAGGTGGTGTTTGTATTTCGGTGGCTGAACATTGGAAATCACTCATACTGCATAAAGAGGTGTTGGTGCAAGGGAGAGCACAATGTGTTCTTCTTCAATTGGAGGGTGAGGTATGGGGTGTACTTAATATTTATGCTCCTAATCAAGCCTCTAATAGAAAGAAATTTTGGATAGATATTTATAATAAAATTCCACAAGCTAATCACTGGTGTGTAGGAGGTGATTTTAACATGTTGGAAGATCCAGCTGATAGGACTGGTGGAAATGTCCGGACGATAAGAGGATCGGAGTTGGATGCATGGGAGAGATTAACTCTCAAGCTGGGAGTACATGATGTGTGGTACTTACATTCGGTTTGTAAAATCCCAGGATCATTATGTTTTTCTCGATCAAATAGAAGGTTGAGTAATGTAGAAGCATCTTCAGAAGAGGATGATAGTCAAATTAATGCAGCTAATGGAAGAGGGGAGATAAATGAATCACGTATTGATAGATTTTATGTGTCTGCACTTCTTGCTGATAGAGGGGGGGAAATAACCATCATGGCAAATACAACCATGTCAGATCATAGACCAGTGGTACTCACGATTAACTCCAAGCGTGCCTTGAAGGCAGTGTGTCTGCGCATTCCTTAATCAGTTTTGTTGGAGGACAAGTATGCAGCTGAAGTGGAACGAATTTGGTGTAATGAAGTCCAGGAAGCTCTATCTCCTGCAGAAGGAGTAGCCGCTGTTGTAAGTGCCATTTCTAATTTTTTCAAAAAACAAGTTATGCAACATGTCTATGAGTCTATTGAATGCATTAAGAGACTGAAAAATGTGTTAGCTTCCTTGCAAAGGCTAGGTGAGCGTAAGCCTGGTTCATATTGGATACAATCTAATATTACTTTTGTTACATGCGAATTGAGGGCGTTACAAGATAAGCTATACAATTACAAATTTCACAAGGATGCATCAGCTTGGATTGCTAAAGGGGATCGAGTGACGAAAGAATTTGTTAAGGTTTCTGGCCCGAAACATGTTCAAACTAGAGTACGGCATTTGTTGGATGCAAATGGGGATATGACATCAGACCCCGAGGAGATGGGGCTGATTGCTACTAATTTCTATCATCGTTTGTTGTCTGTAGATGATCCAACGTTTGAGACTTCTTGTTGTCGTGAACAAGTATGGAATCATATACAGCCAGTTGTATCAGCCCAAATGAATGCTCAATTGATTGGCCCGTTGACGGGAGAAGAATTGAGGTATGCTATACAATCACTACCACACAACATCTGTCCAGGAGAGGATAACTTAACCCCTGCCTTTTTCTTAAAATATTGGGAACTAATGGAAAACAATTTGGTGTTAGCTTTTCAACAGATGTTGTTGGAAGGGTCCATGCCATCATCCATAGCGGAAGGAATGATCTTCCTTATTCCCAAGGGGGAAGGGCCTTCAGAGCATATTAGTAAATGGAGACCCATTGTCACGGATACGAGAGGCGGAGATGGGAGACAAGAAACAAGAAATCTAGA
>CAKZGI010000475.1 GCA_936914905.1 uncultured Trichormus sp.
TGTTGTTGATGAATTCTTGCCCCAATGGAATTACACCCCTTAACCAGAGTTACAGATTATTTAATCCACTATCCTTACTGTTCTGCACGGTTAACCGACTGCGATCCCTTGCTCTCTTAGGGAACTTGCGTAAAAATAATAGGTAAAACGCCGTCATCTATCTTAACAATGTCACCTACCCAGCTTACTCAAATTCTTCCCTCTTCTCACACACCCACAAACCAACGGGGATATGATTATGATTTGGTAATTGTCGGTGCTGGGATTGTTGGTTTAACTCTGGCTGCTGCTTTAAAAGACTCTGGCTTAAGTATACTGCTAATTGAAGCTAAGGTGACATCGGCCGCAGTAGCTAAAGGCCAAACTTATGCTGTACATCTGTTGTCAGCCCGAATTTTCCAAGGAATTGGAATTTGGGATAAAATCCTGCCTAATATCGCTAAATATAGACAGGTGCGTTTATCTGACGCAGATTATTCTGTGGTGGTGAAATTTCAAAATTCTGATTTAGGTTTACAAGAATTAGGTTATGTGGGAGAACATTATGCACTGTTACAACCTTTACAGGAATTTGTGGCAGGTTGTAAAAATGTAACTTATCTGTGTCCTGCGGAAGTAGTAAGTACGCAGAATGAGCAAGATATAGTTGCCATTAATATCAAGGTTGAAGGTGAGAATCGGTCAATTCGGAGTAAATTATTAGCAGCAGCTGATGGTTCAAAGTCGCCAATTCGTCAAGCAGCGGGAATTAAAACGAAAGGCTGGAAATATTGGCAGTCTTGTATTGTGGCTTTTGTGAAACCAGAAAAATCACATAACTATACAGCCTACGAAAAATTTTGGTCTAGTGGACCTTTTGCAATTTTACCTTTACCGGGGAATCGTTGCCGCATTGTTTGGACTGCACCCCATGAAGAAGCAAAAGCCTTGTGTGCTTTGAGTGATGAGGAATTCCTAGCTGAACTCACCAAGTATTATGGTGATCAGATGGGTAAATTGGAATTATTAGGCGATCGCTTTATTTTTCAGGTACAGTTTATGCAGAGTGATCGCTATGTTCTCCCCCGTTTGGCTTTAGTCGGTGACGCAGCACACAACTGTCATCCCGTCGCTGGACAAGGTTTGAATTTAGGGATTCGTGACGCAGCAGCATTAGCGGAAGTTATCCAAACAGCAAACCAAGCTGGTGAAGATATCGGTAAAATTGAAATTCTCAAAAAATATGAAAGTTGGCGAAAAAAAGAAAACCTGACAATTTTAGGTTTTACTGATTTGTTAGATAGAGTATTTTCTAATAATTTCTTCCCAGTGGTAATTGTACGACGCCTGGGTTTATACTTGATGGAGCAAGTACCCATGCTCAAAATATTTGCACTCAAATTGATGATTGGCTTGAAGGGAAAAACTCCAGAATTGGGGAAGAAAGATAAAATGCTCACAAGATAGCAAATGGCTACTATTAATGGCACTAGTACAGTACAGCGGAAATAAACCAACCATTCCAAATCGCTGAAAAGCTCACGCCGTATACATTTTCAATTTTGTTGGCGCAGCCTGGTGGAAGCACTATTTTGTTAGCTTAGCTCTTCTGAAAGAAGCATTTTGAATTCACGGCCGTAATAGTTCCAATAACAACTGTACTTTTCAAGGTACTCATATCTAATATTTTACCCCATACTTGCAGGTATAAGTGTTGCAGACAGCATCTATGGCTATGGTGGTAATGATATTCTCAACGGTGGTTCTGGGTTAACGGCATTTTTCTTGCTGTATTTCTATATTTGCAACAAAATCTTTAACAAAAATTGTAACAAGAATATTATTATTTAGCCCTACTCTCGTCTAAATTGATGGAAAGTTAGGGGAAATCTCCGCATCAAAGCGTAATGTTTAAAGATATTAGAGATTATCAAATTCTATTTCTGAGTCTATTCCTGACTTTAGGGATTGGCACACGAGACTGGACATTGCGGGCTGAACTAATTTTATTATCGATCATAACTTGTCTATCAATCCAATGGATATTGTCAATGGATATTGTCATTAGTAATTAGCAAACACGCAAATGATAAACCACCGTCCTTTAATCTCCGCAGCGCCTTAATTACCTCTCTCGGACTCAGTTTATTACTAAGGGCTGACCATTGGATAACCATGGCTTTAACCGCAGCCACTGCAATAGGTAGCAAATTTGTCTTCCAAACAGGTGATAAGCATTTTTTCAACCCCGCCAACTTTGACATTATTTCCGCCTTGGCCCTTACCCCTGACGCTTGGGTTTACCCTCGTACAGTGGGGAGAAGAATGATGGTATGTGTTGCGGCTCGCAAACATAAATGCTCGGGCTTCCAAACAAGACAATTGATGGCTCAAATTAATTGCAAATAAGATTGCAGTTCAGCTCAAATTAATTGCAAACAGACTCAAAATAATTGCAAGCTGGTTGCAATCATCCAGTTCGGCTCAAATTAATTGCAAATAAGCAGGATGCTTATTTGCAAAAGGTTTTGGAGTCATCTCAATAGTAAAAGAACTTGGGTAACATGG
>CAKZGI010000476.1 GCA_936914905.1 uncultured Trichormus sp.
GTAAAAAAGGGCTTTATGCCCAGTTGCGTCAGAGTCTCTTGTCATGCCATCATATTGGCTTCTTAGATTGTAGATGATTTCAGCCCACGCATCCTTAATGGTTTCCGCCAGCGGTACCGCTTTTCCATTAAATACCTTATGGCATCTACTTTTCCAGATGACCCAAAGAGTTGCACCACTAATTAGATTTTAACTAAGTACATCCATTTCAGAGAAGTCTTGTTGTGAGTAAGGCAGGAGCGGGTAATCAAAGATCCTCCCTTGATGAATGAGATATGCCATACTTTCCTGAGAGCTATCATATGTAGTCACTGGATCCGAGAGCGACGACTACACTGTTGTTCCCCGAGTTAGCAAACCTTCAAGCTTCAACCTATCACACAGCCTTAGCATCCTTTTCCAAATTGCCTACACATGAGGACATCGCCAAAGGAAGTGGTATTGCGATTCCACTGCCTCCCTGCAGAGTACGTACCTTCTTAAATTTGTATTACCTCTAGCATTTTCTCCTACATCAAGTCCCCCATGGATCAAGAGCCATCGAAAGGATGTAATTTTCCTGGCTTGCGGATAAGCCCAAATAGTTTTCCATAAGTTGTTCCTTAACTCTTTGGTAATACCATATCTTTCCCATCTTCTTTCTGCTGTTGGTTTATGAGAGCTATCGACGGTAAGTATCGCTCTTCCTAGCTTTACTGTAAATTTGAAGAACTCGATCCCACCACTTGCCGGATTAATGCCGTTGTTGTACCAATGGAGTTCCCTTGGATCCCATTGCAAATGAGCCAAAGGTTTATTACCAAAAATCCATGCTTTTACCTGCTTTGTAATTTTGTCAAGGCTTGGGTCTGTGTGCCATTTTTTGTTGATAAGTGCTACAACTCAAACTTTCCTCCATAATTTCGGGTTAGGGGTAATCTCTACTGGCGCTGCAATTTCACATAACTGCCCATTATCCTCCACAGCAAACTAGCAGTGCGTTCCTGCTACGTTTACCCCAATCACATACCTATGCATCCCTTCATTCAGAGACAATTTGAACCACCTTGTATATGTGTTGGAAATTGTAGATGAGAGGCGACAGTTGGCTATGCTATTGTTTATTTCTGCTGCCATTGTCCTGCCCCTGCACAACTCTGCTAGTATTGTATTTTGAGCCTCCCATGGATAGGATACAAAGCCCTGCCAGGACCCGAAACTCTGGCATGGTCCATCCGCCATCTGTCCCCATGCCAGCCATGGTCGTTCACCTAATAAACACCCATCATTACCTATAAACAAATTATTCCATGTTAGAGGTTGTCGAGAAAGTTCTACACCACATTCTGGAGGTCCTTTGATTAACCCTCTTCTTATACCTTTACATGCACTCCAAATTCTATTAGTAAATCTATCTTCCCATTTATATGTCCTTTTCAACTTTATCTCCTCAGTGAAGATCCATCTTATCTCCTCCTTCCATGGTCTCCCTATCAACGATGACTGTTTCGCCATTCTATTGATGAGGAGATGTTTCCAAACTTCATTTCCAGGGAGTAGACTTCGAATGACCAATTTTGCAAGCATTGCTTTGCTCTGTAGAATTGGATCAATAATTCCTAATCCACCTGCTAACTTTAGCAGAATAATAGTAGCCCATGCCACCTTTGGTTTTCCGGACCATAAAAAGTTCCTGATAAGCCTTTGTATTTGGTTGATTGAAGGTCAATTCTTTTTGTATTAGCTAACTTCTAGTTCCCTACTTATTCTCGTGCTTCTTAATTTCATTATAACTTATACCTACTATTGCCATATGTAGTTATTTGGCTATCTCTCCCACCCAATAAATAGCAACACTTGATTTCAATCATGTATTGACACATTGTACTAAACTTATAAATATGAAATTGATGTTAGTTTAGTGTCTT
>CAKZGI010000477.1 GCA_936914905.1 uncultured Trichormus sp.
GTGGTGCAATATATGTCCAAATCTTGTTGTCCTTGAGAGGATGGGTTCACAATCACATTCTTCCAAACTTATTGGGATATTCTTGCTACTCTGTTCTGCATGGCATATAATTCAATATTTCAATCAGGTGAAATGCCGCAGGATATGGCAGCAGGACTAATATATATGATACCTAAAGGCAATGCACAATCAGTAGAAATAGAGCAATGGAGACCTATTACCTTGTTAAATACGGTGTACAAGATTTATGCTAAAGTTTTGAGTTTACGAATTCAAAAGTTCCTACCGAGACTGATACATTCCTCTCAAACAGGTTTTGTAAAAGAAAGGAGCATATTAGATAATATTTTTGTATTCTGGGAAGCAGTGGCAGTTGCTAAGAAAAGAAAGGAGGATGTAGCAATATTATTGCTAGACTTTGAGAAGGCATATGATAGAGTAGATTGGGTCTTTCTGGAAGGAGTTATGGCACGTATGGGTTTTGCAGAAAGCTGGTTGAAAGCAGTCTCGGCAACATATCGGACTGCGTCAAGTAAAGTTATCATAGCAGGAGGAGTAGGGGATCCATTTCAACTATCCAGGTCAGTTAGGCAAGGATGTCCTTTGGCTCCATATCTCTTTCTTTTTTATGCAGAAGCTTTGTCAGTATATATGTCAGCAACAACATAGGCATCCAAGGCATGCATATAACCAATGGTTCAGAGGATTTGTTGGATTCTGAATTTGCTGATGACACAGCGATGTATGTTCATGGAACAATGGCTAATCTGAAAAGGGTCCAAGCAATGTTAGAAAGATTCTGTTTAGGTTCAGGGGCTAGGCTAAACTGGAGCAAAACAGTGGCCTTTTGGGTAAGTGAGAATCCACTACCAAGCTGGTTGCCACATCCTGGTTTTAGATGGATTCCCGAAGGGGTGGCTATCAGATATCTGGGATGTCAAGTTGGAATAAATATTCTACCAGAACTTCAAATTTCCCCGGTACTACATTCCATTAGAAAGAAGCTAATGTATTGGAGCACAAAACAATTGTCATTAGCAGGAAGAATTGTGATTGTGAATCAGGTATTACTATCATCCATGTGGTATATAACATCATGTTGGATATTTGTGAAATCAGCAATCTCCCAGATACAACGATTAATCCGAAATTTCTTGTGGTCTGGGGGGGATGGGACTTGGACACGTTCTAAGGTAGCTTGGTCAACAATAACACAACCTAGAGCAAGGGGAGGTCTAAGTGTGATTGATCCGGAACAACAAAGTAAGGCCTTATTAGTTAAGCTCATGGTGCGGGGTCAGTTGCCAGGTAATGAGCATTGGAAAAATTTGTTGAGTAATAGGATAGAGGAATGTAGACCACCCACAGGTGGACCATGGATGAATGACAAAAGATGGCATTTTTTGAGGGATTTTAAGTTTGTGGCATCTAGGAGATGGGAGGACAGATTTTTTAATTCGTTGGGGCGGGCTTGGCAACAAATAAAGATAGGATTGCACTATAAAACCAATAAAACTGAGGAGGAGCTTCAATGACAACCTATATTCTGGAATCCAATGTTTACAACATCCTATGAGAAGATGCTTGGTACAAGAACAAGGATGGCATGGGGCGCATTAGAAGAAGGAATAGGTCGTACATTCTATGATTGGAGGGAGGTTTTTCAACGACCAGATGATGATATTAAACAGCTTATGAAAGGCTATAAAGGTGGCACAACAATGTATACAGAGATAAAGAATGTGATTGGATTGCATAGTGGGCAGATCTCTGAACAAAGAATCGAAGGATGGTTTGGTTTGTTTTCTTCATTGAACGTAATACTTGGAGCAAAAGCCGTTTTAAAAGATAACAGTAACATATTTTTTAATGTGACTCAAGAAGGTAGGCTGGAATGGATACCAAGACAGGATGATGTGATGCAACAAGCGTTCTCAAAAAGAGTTAGAGTTGTTGTGCATGTTAATTCACAATGGCATTTGGATTTGGATCCTAATAAATTTAAACCGGAATGGGATGTGTGGATATTCGGAAAATGCCCATTAGTAAGGTTACAGTGGGATCCAGGGGATTATGTTTGGAAAGACCCTCTCAATAACCAGCAAGAGCTTTCCTTTTTTCAATACAATACAAAGTTGGGTAGACATATAATGATGGCATCCAAAAGAAGTTTAGTATCAGCGGAAGGCTTTTGGATTTCACAAGGCATAGAAATAGCATATATACATGAGTTTTGGAAATGTTTTTGGGAGGTAGAACAAGCAAGGAAGATTACAATGTTTCATTGGCTACTGATGCATCGGGCAGTTCCAGTAAAAGAATGGTTAAGGCTTCCCAATGAATGTTCAGTATGTACTGACTGTGGATTGGCGTCAGAATCCTTAAGACATTGTTTGTGGGATTGTCTGCATGCTAAGTTAGTATGGCAGAGAATGTTGAGGATTTTTCAATTCCGAAATATCTGTATTAATGTATCATGGGGTTCAGCTGTATGGATGACATTAAGGGACTATGCATTTTCCTATGATGCAACATTCGGCAACACGAAGGCCATAGATATTACTTATAATCGAATCCGAGATATTCCAGTGAGTGCTTTACGGTCAAATACAGAAGATAGATTGCAAACAGAATTGTGGATTCTACTTTCCAATGCTACTTTATGGTATTTATGGACAGCCAGATGTGAAAGAAGATATCAGAAAATTCATGTACCTCATGAAGAAGTTGTAAAATCTGTGTGGCAAGAGATGATTTTAACTCTAAAAGCACGACTTGACTCTATTAAAGGAGACTCGGATACAGCTGCAGCCAAAAGAGTAGCATTCCACACATTGTGGCAGAAAATGGGATTTTATGTTCGGGACACGGAAAGGTCATATATAAAATGGATGCATGTCGTGCCAAAATGGTTGTTTCCGCCCTCTCATAGAGGTTCCCGTAGATGATGTTCGTAAACAACCAGTAATTTGAGATATCTCCTGCAAGAGACAGGTACAAGCTTTGCTAGCCGACAGAGAATGGCTGTGAAGAAGAGGAACACCAAAAAAGTTGCTAAAACAACATTCCTGAACACTGCGACCTTTGGCAGAACGATGGCTCTGTCTGGCCAAAAGTCGCGTTGTCCAAAAAATGGTGATTTTTTCAAGATTAGGCACCGGAATGTTCCTATTTTACATCCTTAGATGTAAAGGGACCAAAAAAGTACTTGCAATAAACATTCCCGAACAACGCGAATTTTAGCAAAACGACGGCTCTGTTTGACCAAAAGTCGCGCTGTTCCAAAATGGTGTTTTAGGTTGCAAATTCTAGTTTTTAGGTAAATGCTTATGGTAGTTTTGCTAAAATAGGAATTTTTTGGGGATAAGGTGTATGGTCCTATCTGATAGCTTAAATGGAAGCAAGGGGGCTTGAGT
>CAKZGI010000478.1 GCA_936914905.1 uncultured Trichormus sp.
ATTTGTATTGCATGGTGAAATGTTTTTGGAGCTTGGTCTCGGACCCTCCTTGTCAAGTCATGTCGTAACCAGGGCCATAGGAAAAACAATCTCATTGTTCTGACATTGCTGGGTCGATTCGTAGAAGTAGTTGATTTAATTTTATGTTGAATTGTGCCACTGGTTCCAGATGCTGTTGTCAGAGATTTTGTAACTGTTGAAGTGTTGTTTGCGCCACATCTTGGTGAGCGAAGTTTTCCACTAGCTTTCCTCTGATCATTGCCCAGTTTTGTTTAGTGACCACATCTTGTTGCATAAACCACGTTGCTGCTATGTTTTCAAACAGGGTCCGCGCTTCGAGTGCTTTACGTTCGTCTGACCATTGGTGGCATTCCGCCACATTATCAAAATGATCAAGCCATGTCAACACATCCTCAGTTGGTAGGCCGGAGAACGGTTTTGGTCGTACCTTTGGATCTGGGCGATTCTTGCAATCTTGTCTTTGGGAAAGCATGGCGATTAGGGCCTGGTTGGTGTTGTTCATCTGTATCAGCATTGCCTGCAACATCTCTTCCATTCTCTCATTCCTACTGGGTGGTGGTTGATGCGTATAATCTGTGTGCATCGAAGCATCTTGGTAAGGTGGGGACTGTAGATTTTCTGCAAAGCTTCTTGTTTCTTGGTGCCCGTCCATCTCCACCAATGTAATGTCTACTCTAGATTATGTGAGCCTTAGATCAGAAAGTCAATTTTGCTTGCATTCTCTTGAATCTTACATGTATCTTTATAGTCTCATTGGTTAGTTACAACTTCTTGGGTTGTGCCAAGAAACCCCAAGTTGTTACTTGGGGGACTCACATGGGCTGGACTCCACACCTCCCCCCTCACCCTCTGAGTGTGAAAGGGGCATGTTGACCGTGGACTGGGCAAGTTTGGGAGGCGTATAGTGTTTCATTCGGACCACATGTGCTGAAGTCTTCGTTCCCTTTTCTACGCGTTGCAGGAGATACGACAAGGGTCTGAGTTGCTTGAGCACATGATAGGGGCCAAGCCAGCGGTGCAGCAGGGACTCACTCAGGCCGCGCCAGCGATGCAGCACCTGCAGGTTATGCTGAACTGAATGTCAAAGTAGGGGTTGGTGCTGCTGTAAGAAGATCTACTAGTCTGCTGCATCTGTGTGCTTAGGAGAGAGCTTGATCGAATGGATATTGGGGGGCAAATGTGGGTCTCTCCCGTATAGGGCTCGAAAGGGGCTCACCCGGGTCGAAGCTTGAACTGAGGTATTATACGCGTGGACTGCGAAAGGTAAGATCTCATCCCAATCCTGATGGAGTGGATCAATGAATGAGGAAATTATTTGTTTTAGGGTTCGATTCATCCGTTCCGTCAAGCCATTAGTTTGGGGATGGTAGGGGGTTGTGAATTTTTGTTGGATGCCCATAGATGTGGTGAGGACTTGCATTACTTCTCCTCGGAATTGTGGTCCCTGGATGGAGAGTAGGTGTGCTGGGAAACCATGGGGGAATATGATTTTCCGTAGCAGAACTGATGCGATCGTGGATGCGGATGTGTCGGCTATGGGCTCTGCTTCACACCATCGGGTAAGGTATTCTGTCATAACTAAGATGTATTTGTTGCCTTTGCGGGATGTTGGGAAGGGGCCCATGAGATCCCATCCCACCATCTCAAAGGGGTGTGAGACGGTGATTGGGCAAAGGGTTCCCACTTTCTGAGAGGGACTTTTAATTTGTTGGCAGGTGGGACACTGTTTTAAGTGAAACGAGATGTCTTGCCGCATGCGAGGCCAATAACAAGTGGAACGGAGCTTGAGCAGTACTTTGTGGAAGCCAAGGTGCCCCGATAGTGGGTGACCATGGTAAAATTGTAAGTAGCTTCCTTGTAGAGCTTTGGGTATGCATACACGGGGAGGATGTTCTCTGGACAGTCGGTGTAGAACATGATTTATGATTATATATTGTTTGGTGAGAGTTGTGGGCTGGGCGGACTGTATTCTTGATATTACTTGACAGAGAGTGTGGTCTTGGTGTTGTGCTTCGGCTAGTTGCTCGGGTCGGAGGGGAAAGGGGCTTTTTGTAGATGTAACTTGCGTAGCTTGCTGTTCTGTCCGGAATAGGGTGTCTGCTAATGTGTTGTCGGTGCCTCTACAGTACTGGAGAGTGAACTGGTATGCCTGTAGTGCAAGAGCCCAACGAAGTAGGCGGCCAGGAGGGTGGTGTTTGTGGTTTAAAGCGATGAGCATCTGGTGGTCTGTTTTGACGGTGATGGTTGTCCCGTGGAGGTAAGGGTGCCATTTTTGGAATGCCCAAACAATGGCCAACAATTCTTTCTCAGTTGTGGAATAATTCCTCTCGGATTTTGTTAATGATCTGCTTATGTAAGAAATGGGACGCCACTGTTGCATGTCATCTTGTTGGAGTAGGACTGCTCCTAAGCCGTGGTTGGAAGCGTCAGTTTGTAGTTTAAATGGTTTTGTAAAGTCGGGGTGGGATAGAGTTGATACCTGTTGTACCAACCTTTTGACGTGCTCGAAGCTTTGTTGGCAGTCCGATGTCCAGTTAAAAATGTGGCCTTTGACTAACAGATTGCGTAGAGGCTGTGTAATTGTGGCTAGATGAGGAACAAATCTTAAGGAAAAATTGATTAATCCTAAGAAACTTTGTAGTTTTTTCACTGATGCAGGTTAGGGAAAGTCAGAAATGGCAGCAATCTTGCCGGGGTCCATTTCAATTCCAGCGGCTGAAATCAAATAGCCGAGAAACTTCAGCTTTGTGCAACCCCATCTACATTTCCGGAGTTGGAGTTGTAGGTTGTATTGCTGGATCCTGAGTAAGACTCCCCGTAAGGTTTCCATATGTTGCGGCCATGAGTTGGTATGTATCAAGATGTCGTCCAAGTAGACCAGAACCACACCTTCTGTGATTAGATCATGAAATATGTTGTTTGCAATGCGTTGGAATGTGTTTCCCGCATCGGACAGACCAAATGGCATCCTTTTAAACTGGAAAAGTCCTCGGCTGGTCCTGAAGGCTGTTTTGTGGGCGTCCTTGTCATCCAATGGTATCTGCCAGTACCCTGAGGCAACATCCAAAGAGGTAAAGTATCTTGATTTTCCTAACTGGTCTAAGAGGTCGTCAATGCGTGGCAGCGGGTATTTGTCATGGGTCGTCACCCTGTTCAGGGGTCGGAAATCAATGCAAAAACGGTATGTTCCATCATCTTTCTTGACTAGATGAGGCTCGGACACCCATTCACTATGTGAGGGTGTTATAATCCCTTTGACTAACATGTCTTGTATTGCATGGTTGATTGTCATTTTCCAGTGGTGAGCGTCGACGGGAGGGAATGTTTACCGGGGGTGCATCACCGGTATTGATCTTGTGCTGAATTGGAAAACTAACTTGTGCTAATTCTGTG
>CAKZGI010000479.1 GCA_936914905.1 uncultured Trichormus sp.
AATATTCCTGACCAACCTACAAATACGAAGCGATCGCGCTTCAACCAGTCGTCTAGTACGTCAAACCACCCTCTTGATGGGGCGCGTCCAACTGCGATGGTCATTAGAAAGAATCTCCAAATGTTTATAAGTACAGGTTTTATCTGTCTTCTGTATAAAGATGGCTATGACATAACCACTTATAAGCAGAAAGTTAACCGGGTTGTTAATCCAGTTTACAATTTTTTACGTTCTTTAATCATAATAGGTGCAAATCTCTAATTTTTCTAGGGACAATGGAAAAAATTTCATCTGTGAGACACCTGTGATCCTTCCAGAGCAACGAAACAACGATATAAAACGAAATCTCATAATTCTTGTCGCCCTTTCACAATCAACACCGAATTAACCAGGTAACGCTAGAATTAGTCCTACAGTCAGTGAAATGTGATTAGTTCTAAATGTTTACCATCGACTTAAGCATCAAAAATACTGCTTTCCCGATATCTGTACAACGTAAGTCCACTGAAGATGCTGAAGCTGTTTATCAGCTGATTCTGGCAGCAATGCGTTCTGGCAATCCTGATCTTGTGGAACTCAAGTGCGAAGGCAAAACAGAGAAAAAAATTGCTGTCCGTGCTAGTGAAATTTCGGGAGTACAAATTGTGCAGAAAGATGGTGCAGCTGTTGGTGGCGCTAGGCCACCTGGATTCTTCGCCTTAGCTGCTGAGTAACCAAGGTGTACAAATGTCGGCAATAGGCATCGAAGTTAATGATTTAAACTTCTTATGGCCAAATGAGGAGCAAGCAATCAAATCTTGCTCTCTCAAAGTCCCTAAAGGCGAATTTTGGATGCTTTTGGGTAAAAACGGCAGTGGCAAATCAACTCTTCTGAGACTGATAGCAGGGCTATTGGCTCCCCAATCTGGTGAAATTGGTATTTCACCTCCTGTGGGTTTTGTCTTCCAAAATCCTGATCATCAATTAGTTATGCCTACTGTTGGATCTGATGTGGCTTTTGGATTGGTGGCAGAAAAATTGCCGCCCGCTATGGTGAAAGCTAGGGTTGAGGAAGCTTTAGGGGCGGTTAATTTATTGTCTTTGCAAAAACGACCGATTTATGCGCTTTCTGGTGGACAAAAACAGCGTGTGGCAATTGCTGGTGCGATCGCACGTCACTGTGAAGTCTTATTATTGGATGAACCCACTGCTTTATTAGATCCAGATAGTCAACTAGACTTGGTAGCTGGTGTTCGTCGTCTGGTTAAAAGTCGGGGTATCACAGCTTTGTGGGTGACACATCGCTTAGATGAGCTAAACTACTGTGATGGTGCTTTTTTCTTAGAAAGAGGTTCTTTAGTCGATTATGGTGAAGCGGAGCGTCTTAAACAGCGATTGATAGAATTACATAGCGAACCATCCTAAAGAAACTTCCACAAATTAATCATTCATTAGTACAAAAATCTTTTGCTATCTTCATCTACTAAACTTCAGCACTAAAAATTAATGCCCAGATGCCAAGAAACACCTTGTTGTATAGGTATCTGGTTTTTCAATATGGAATTTTGACAACTTCGAACCATTAATTATTCAATTCTCTGAAATTCCTAGAAACCTGATTGTTGGTACTTTTGACCATCTGTAGCTTCTGTCTTAAGGTTTATTTTTGCCAAAAGAAGATTTTTTTATTCTCTGTAATACTATGTTACAGGCGATGATTCAATTACTATAAGTCTTATGAATGATTTTTGTTAACTCTAGATAATTGTGATTAAAAACCATGCCCCTTTCTATCATCCCATCCATTTTGTTAGTGGATGGCTACAACATTATAGGTACTTGGCCTTGCTTGAAAAAAACTCGTGATGATGCCGGACTAGAGGCAGCACGTGGGGAATTAGTGGAAGCTATAACCAATTATAGTGCCTTCCAAGGGTATGAAACTCAAATAGTTTTTGATGCCCAATATCAAAACACCGCCAGCAAGAGAGAAACTATCACACACCTTCTCACAGTTCATTACACAGATTTTGGACAAACTGCAGATACCTACATTGAAAAGGCTTGTGCGGGTTTGCGTCACCAAATAGCACAATGTTTAATTTACCGTGTAATTGTTGCGACATCAGACCGAGCGCAGCAGTTGATGGTTCAGGGGTATGGTGCTGAATGGTTATCAGCACAACAACTATGCGGTGAAGTAGATTCTACGGTTTGTCGGATGCGTCACAGATATCGACCACACAAACAATCCAAAAGCAGATTTTTAGCTAATACCATCGACGCTAAGTCCAGGCAGAAGTTAGCACAACTGCGGATGGGATTGTAGATCACAACATCAAGAAATGGCTGGATTGCTCTTGAAGAGTAGCTTTGCGGTGCAAAAAAGTATAAGAAATTATATATTTCAGCAGCCTGCAAAAAAATCGAAAACTAAATACAAAGAAATTTCCCAAAGTAGTTGACATCTTCTGTTTTTCGGTTTAATATAGTAATTGTTGTGAGCTTTCCTCAGTAGCTCAGTGGTAGAGCGATCGACTGTTAATCGATTGGTCGCTGGTTCGAATCCGGCCTGGGGAGTTTAAAAAAATAAGGAAAAAACCAAAAATTTCATACTTCCTTCGTGCTTTTGACTTTTAAGCATACTCAGTGATGCAAAAATCGTGATTAAGCCTTCACCGAGTCTAATGACTTTAATGTAATTTCAATTAGTTAAAATACAGAGTTTAAAGTTAGGGTGTAGGGTGTGGGAATCCCATAATTATAATCAGCTTTTTCAAAACATGACATTATATTTCTGGTGCTGTACGTCTTGAACTACATTTTTTTCTTCTCCATCAAAAAAACGAGGGGCTTGTACCTTTTAGGTTGTGGAACAAGTGTCTTTCCCTACATCCCCCACCCTATTTTCGGTCATCAACTTGATTGTAAAAGTAGCTGATTCCACAAATAAAATCTGATGAAATGTTTGCCTAAATTGCAGATAATTACCGCTAAGTCATAACCATTAAAGGTAATAATAATATTTCATAACGGAGAAAAATAATTTATTTTGAGGCCTATAAAATCTTGATATCAATGTTATTGTGGGGATAGGAATCAAAAAAATGAATGAAAGTTTACAAAACTCTAAGTAGAAATGGATGTAATCTCAACTAATTTCTTTTATTCTGGTAAATGGACTTCAAAATATTTATCTTTTCTTTAGGTCCAGATAAAACCAGATGAATGAAAAGAGTTACCCTCGTAACAACTTGAAGTTAATCAGAATTCCTTTGAGCATGTGCCAATAAAGATTGGCTAACTAGATAACATTATCTATCAGATGATATTAACCTTGGAGTTTGGGAAGAAAGACTCTTTGAGGCTGTCTGGTACATATAGAGTCATCAGAACTGTAAGGATAGTGGATTAAATAACCTGTAACTCTGGTTAAGGGGTGTAATTCCATT
>CAKZGI010000480.1 GCA_936914905.1 uncultured Trichormus sp.
GGGCATCATCTACCAGTTCTCCATCTACCCTTCTGGTGTATAGATATTATTGGCAGTCTTAATTTAATCCACTTTCCTTAACAATGTTTGTAATTCTAATAACAATACTTGTCCAGCAGTTTGGCCGAGGGGAGTAAGTTTAATTCCCCCAGTAATTAAATTATTTACCCAACTATGCAGATATGCTAATAATGCAGCTTGGTGGTTAATTTGCCAGTGAGATGAAGCAATGCCAAAAGCGATCGCATAATTGCAAGGATAACCCACAGCAGTAGCTAAGGGAATAGTCGACGGTGCGAGTTTACCCAATAATTGTATGAGAGATCGCCCCACTTGGCAACTAGAACCCCGTAACTCTTCCTTATCCCTCACCGCAGATAACCACAAATTCCAGCGTTTTAAATCTTCCCAATCTCCCAAATTTGCAGCCTGTAATCTCCTCATCATCACCGCTGCATCTATGCGAATAGACCCATATTTCAACTCGGCTTCTAAGCAATCTTCTAGATTGTTACTATCATTAATAGTGCCATTTTCCACCAACATTTCTAAACCTTCCGAATAGCTACAAGCCCCCACAGGTAAAGCTGGACTAGCCAATTGCAAAATAGATAAAAAATGAAGATTAGTGAGCTTGATGAGTTCCATAAGCTCCTAATTATGGTTGAAAAGGTACAACTTCCTCCTTAATTTCCAAGCCTAATTTTAGGAACGATGTTGGTAAAATCGGGTCAGGAGACAAGCGTAAATAATTCTGTGTAATTTCTACAGGTACATGACGATTTCCCAAATGATAAGCAGCCCTTAATAACAAAGGTGTGTCTGCAACCACAGTTAAAACAGATTCAGGTTTTGCAACAATCTTCATGAAATTACACTGGCTTTCATCTGTCAGAACATCACCATCATGCAAAACCGTACCTCTTGGTAAACGCAAAAACACCACCGTACCATCAGGTAAAGTAAATCGGTGACGGCTGCGGGTACGTTCTTCTGCGGTAAGTTCCAGGGTCAAATTAACCGCAATATTAACATTAAATAGTTTACGTTGCGTTAACGTCAGCATAAATAGGTTAGCGTTAAAAATTGTCCTTATGACAAAGCAAAAGGTAGGAGGTTTTAGAGGATGTTTGGAAAGTTATAAAGTTTATCCAAAAACCTCGACTCCCTAGAAGGGAATGGGGGTAGGGGGGTTAGGTTGAGGGGAATTACTCGGTTCATATAATACTGTTCAAACAATCTCTTAGAGGATATTTGAAAAGTCCTTGCTTATGTATCAAGAAGAATCTCGATATCCTGCCTAGACCCCCCTTAGAAAGGGGGGTCTAGGCAGGATACCACGCGAAAAATTTTTCAAACACGCTCTTAGACAATTTTACTGTTCGTTACACACTTCGGTTTTTTTGTGCCTTTCTGCATAATTACGAATTAGGAATTACGAATTACGAATTAATCTAATTCCCGTCGTCCTTCCAAAGCTCTAGCTAGTGTCACCTCATCAGCATACTCTAAATCACCACCCACAGGTAAACCAAAAGCAATCCGCGTAACTTTAGTAAAAGGTTTGAGTAACTGACCTATATATAAAGTAGTGGTTTCCCCTTCTACACTAGGACTAATAGCCATAATTACTTCTTTTGGCTGTTGTTGACTGACTCTCCGCAACAAAACTTGAGCCGTCAACTGTTCGGGTCCAATACCATCCATGGGAGAAATCACCCCACCTAAGACATGATATTTACCTTTATACTCGCGGGTTTTTTCCAATGCAATCACATCACGGGAATCTGCAACCACACAGATAGTTGTATTATCCCGGTTAGGATTGCGGCAGATATCACATACAGGTTCAGATGAGAGGTGATAGCAAACTTGACACAAGCCTACCTGTTTTTTCGCATCAATTAGTGCGTGTGCCAAAGCTTCAACTTCTGCCTCTGGGCGCTTTATAATATGCAACGCTAGACGCTGGGCGGATTTGGGTCCTACTCCGGGGAGGCGTTGTAGTTGTTCAATCAACCGGGCTAAAGGGCGTGCGTAAACCGTGGTCTTATCTCCTATTGTGTTTTTATCTCTACTATGATGACATTTTTAGGGTGTTTTGGAGCAAGGGTTGGAAACTGATTAAGTTAATTATCTAAACTTACACATTTCAAGGATATTTGTATGGATTTGGTTAGGGGATTAATGATATTACATCGCAATAGATTTAAGTATTATCAACAAGGTCTAAGAGCTATGAGGCTTATAGAGCATATCTTGTAGCTGATTTCGTCCGCCCTTCAGATTCGGATCAGGATTGGTTATGCTCTAAGTGCCTGTATTCATGGATGATGCTACTAAACTAAATTCTCAGAAAATACAAGTCTCTTTTTTAAAGCAAGTTAGTAAACAATCACATCATGCTTATTTCTTTGATTCAGAAGTCTTAGCAAAAGACCTGTCAGGAAAATTAACTTGGTTTCAAAAAAATGGTAGAAGGGAACTTTGACCGTGTACCAAAAGGAAAAATCCACTTAATTATGTTCAAGAATATCCACATCGTAGAAAACAAATACTGGGAATAACTAACCATCAGTT
>CAKZGI010000481.1 GCA_936914905.1 uncultured Trichormus sp.
GTTGCCTATGATCTGCTTTTACCAAAATACTATTTGGAATTTTGAGTTTCCTACTTTTCGGTCCAACATTGTCCATTAGAGACATTAACACCGGGGCATGATCTGAAAATGTGGTACCTGCTATTATCTGCATCATGCCTCCTCTTTCAGCTAGGCATTCCCCCAAATAAAATCTATCCAAGCGTGCCATATTAGTGCCTTCTAACCTTCGATTAGATCGAGAAAAGTGCAGTGATTCCGTAGGCCTATAAAAGTTGTGCATGTGCCATGGATCTGCAATCCGAAGATCCAAGCATAACCTTTCCCATGCTGCCAGTTCTGATCCATGAATAGTCTCGCCGCTGCCTCCAACTCTATCTTGTTGGTCTTCTATCATATTAAAGTCTCCCGCAAGGCACCAATGATCCACTTTTGGAAGACCTTGTCGGATAACGTCCCAAAGCTTGGCTCGATCCGTAGCCTTATTCGGTGCATATATATTGACCACACCCCATTGAGTGTTCAATCTAGCATCATTCAGCACTATATATTGTACTCTTCCTGGTACCAGGATTTGTTTTTGGATTACAACATCTTTCCATCTATCAGCAATAGCAATGCATACTCCTCCTTGTGTTTCTCCATGTCCAACTGCTGCAGACCAAAACATTTCCCATGCGCCCGCTAGAAATGTACCATATTGAGAAATACGACTAGCATTCAAGTGATGTTCTTGAATAAGGATTATATCTACTTGAGCACTCGGTAGGCATTTCTTCAAATCTTGTCTGAGGCGACTACGATACCTTTTACACAATGGGCCTCCCAATCCCTGAACATTCCACGATAGCAAATGCATTACATCATATCCACTTCCTTCCCCAAGCGTCTCGCCTTAGAGGAAGGCCCTTGAGATGCCAAAGTCTCCAACTCCCCAATTTGTACTTTATCGATACCTAAAGAATCTTTAAGTATCCTCCAATGTTGATGCGCTCTAGCCAGAGCCTGTGCTTCCGTTATATTTTCTTCATGTATGTATATGTAACCAAATGTAAACATTTTGGTAGAATCTATAATCACAACGATATGTCTACGACCCATAACATCTAGATTAGGTACTGCCACCATTTGAGGTTTTTCTATACCTTGCATAAGCATTATTTGCATCTCCTTGCACCCCACAAATTGTGAAAAAAATATTGATTGTGTCCAGATGGCTAGCTCTACATCCTTTGCATTCCAATCCGAACATTCATATCCACATAGTGGAAAAGAAAAACCAACCAATGGCATTTGATTATCCACACTACCCTTAGTGTTAAAGATAACATGGATTCTTATAGGAGCCATGACATTGTCAGTAACACAACCCAAAAATTTGGTGAACTCCGGTCCAAAAGGAGCCTTAGAATCCATCACTGAGAAACCCCCAGATGTAGTTGCATCTTTTGAGAAGGCCGTTGTTTTGATACCATTTGTTCCCATATCTTTCCTTAACATTAAATGTCTTTTCGTTGCTTTCGGTATAGATCTACCAACATTCTTTTGCAGCCCGGACTCTTTGTCTAAACTTAACCCGACATCCATGTGTGGGGTTTTTCTTTGTTCTACTTCTATCTGATTTTGAACATGTTGCTCATCGTTTGTTTGCAACACATCATACCTTGTCGAAGTAGAGGTAATATTTGTTTGGACCATATTTGCTACATGGAAAGTATTTTTCCTCTTTATTGGCTGCCAATCCTGTTGCATACTGTCCATTCTAGTATGTGTCTGACTATGATCCTGTACATTTGATTGATCATTGCTACGCAATTCCTGTGTTTTCCATCCTTCCCTCTTCCTGGGACACTCTTGTGCTAAGTGACCCTTTTGTCTACATACAAAGCATTGGCCAGGCAGGCCACCATATTCCACACGTTGCATCACATTCTTACCATTAAGTCCTGGTAATTGCAATTCAGAGGGCAAATTCTGTAGAGACTTTACAAGAACTCTTACTGATGGCATTCCGTTTGCTCTTTGAACCGCGTCTACCATCTTTACATCCTTTCGCAAAACTGTCCCTAGTTTCGAACCAATCACTGGCAATAGAGGCATATATTCTTTCCGAAGACCAGGTAAAAACACGGTAATTGGGAAAATACCTTCCTCACCTTGCAATGCCTGAACAGGATCAAAACCTTGCTGCCATGGCATAAAATATGCCTTCGCATCCCTTATGTCTAATGGGCTCTGATCAAGAAGCATTTGAATTGCTTCTCTTGTTTCCAATTCTAAATGGTAAAAGCCTTTACCTAAAAATTGGACATCTAAAACATTTCCTATTTTATCTTGTAGCGTACCTTGGATTAAATCCTTTAGCTCGCCTCTGTTCGGCCGCGCTCCTATTATTCTGCCAATAACCGAGAAGGATAGCAGCCTGTTTACTTCACGCTGAAATTGGTCCTCCTCATCTTCTGTGAACCTGATGATGAGTGGGCGATACTCAGAAGCTTGTGGTGGAGCTGCTACATGGGAGCCCTCCTGTGTTGTAGCTGAGACATCGCGACTGACCATCGTGCTATGTACACAACACATAGTCTTATACACAT
>CAKZGI010000482.1 GCA_936914905.1 uncultured Trichormus sp.
CACATCCCTATCATTACTAGCACCCAGCTCTCGGGGGATCGGGGGGATGGAGGGTATTCTTGTAGTGAATGGTGAACGGTGATTAACGTCTCCTCTTCATTATGGGACCTCCGCTCTGTCGAGTTTTGTCCTTACCTAGGGGTGATGGCATTGCACATTCCGCGTGGAAACGAGAGCCTGGGAATAATGAGGGATTGTTTCATTGAACAGGGAGATCCAACTCTGTTCAACCTTAACTGTGGAGCCAAAGCTACCTTTTTCGGTGCCCCCTTACCATCGAGCTCCTCACCAACGAGAATTTGTGACGGTTCAAAAGCGGTACCCGTCAGGAGAAGTTCACTAATTATGTGGACGAGACCAACCAGCTGCGCTTGATGTTCATCTCTTACAGCGCACGAAGATATGTGCTAGGGAGGACTCTTCCTCCTCTCGACACAATGGACATTCATGTCTGGCTAGCCACTGCTCTATTTGCGAGACTAAATTCTCTTATCCATGCTAGAAGCAGGAGATTCTCCATTGAGTGCAGGGCCAAAACTACCCATTCCAGTAGCCCCTTACCCCCAGCCTCCCCACCAAGAAGAATTTGTGACATTTCTAAATCGGTGCCTATCAAGAGAAGTTCTCTAACTATATGGAATAGACCACCCAACTGCCTCTTGTGCTTCACAGTAGACGAAGAGGTGTGCTAGCTAGGGAGGACCCTTCCTCCTTACCCTGACATAATGGATATACCTTTCTAGCTGGCCCAAGTGCTCTATCTGCAAGGTAAAGTCCCCCTATCCATGTTAGAAGCAAGAGAATCTCACGCTCTTTGGTTTTGTTTGCAGTTCCAATGAAACTCAATTACTTGTCTTACCCACATTGCGTTCAATGTAGTTTTGAATGGACACCACAATATCTTATCCCAATATCTGGTTTCCTTATTACTACCCCAATATCTTTTCTCACATCTTAGTGAATGTGAAGTACGTCGTAGAAATAATGCTTTAGATAGCACACAATGGGATGGGTTTAAACATGTGTTGGTGTGTTCTATTTCCCTTTTAAAAGAAAGTTTTAGTTTTGTAGTTAGGTACAACACACGTAGTATAAAGTGTAAAGTGGGAGCCCTCACATTTTTCCCACATTATGATACGTTGGCCTCATAGAATAAAATCATTCATATAAAAATCTTTAATGCAACTCAACTTCCAAATTATTTCTCCATATCTTGCATCCAACTAAGACTCACCATTTCTCTTTTGTTTGTCTCTAGGATCTTTTTACTTGCTTTTTATAGCTAAGAAGACGAGGAATTTTGAATGTATACAACAACTCTTTACTTAATGGAGAGTAATCTAATCCTAAGAAGTATGAGTATGTATGAGATTTGCTGTTTGTAAACTCTTTGCAAGAAGGCACAGAGATACTAGCCCCCCTTACTTCAACCTAATAGGGGAGAACTGATGTGGGCAAGAGTCAAAGGGGTATTTCTTGGAGGCCCAACTTTTAATCTCTCCACCATTAAATGTATCCTCAATTGTATAATAAGCCCTCTTCCTTACCTCTAAAGGATTGGTACACCATTCATTTCCATCTATGATTTCAGGGACTTCAAGGCCAAAGAATTTAAGGCTTCCAAGTCTTTTAAGTGGTTCATTTTTGTAAACAACGCATAGTTTCTTCATATTTTACCCCTTCACAAGCAAAATTTTCGTTTGAAAAGCAATTAGTATCATCTTAAAATGCATGAAAAACATTTCCTATACCCTTATTAGCTTTTGTGTATCTTCTAAATTATTTGCCAAAAAGCACTACATCATCGGAATGCAATAAAAGTATGATGAATATGTTTATGATGATAACTTCTTTGATCCTTTCTTCCTTTACAAACTTGGCTACCATTTAATCTAATTCATAAATACATAGTGGGCATTTTTACTAACACCATGAACAAGTTTGAGATTCCTTCACTATACGCGCACAGCATATTAATTTCTCATAAATCCTAGAGATTGTAAGAATAGATTCACTTGATACCTCTATTGGGAATGACCATCAACTTAAGCTAGAACGAAGTGAGAAATCAAAGGCAAATTAATCACAGAGAAAGAATCAATAGCATAGATTAACAATAAAAATAAACAAGAAGACAAGTTAGATTGACACGAATAGGCAGGAAGAGAGAAATTGTATTCATAAATAAGCAACAACAAAAAAATGAGATACAAATATGGATAGCTGCCCATTATTATCCCTAATTACAAATATAGCCCGATTGGGCGCCTAGTGTGAATGCGGCCATTACTGACCACATCCGACACTCCCCCGTAATGGGCGTATACACAAAATACAACAATGTACAAGGATATCAAATGCCCTGGATTAGGTCATTTGCGATTCCGGAGCCGGCTGTTGCAACTCCTTTGAAGCCAGCTTCATGCCCATCAGTTCCCTTAGGGATCGAATCGGTTCACCAAAAGGCATTCGGTCATCGCATTTGCAACATTGTTAGTCGTAGAGATATTCTCTGGCCTGATCTTTCCTCATGCTACACGTTTTCGGACGTAGTTGTACCAAACCTCGATGTCTT
>CAKZGI010000483.1 GCA_936914905.1 uncultured Trichormus sp.
TCTAGTGTATAGATATTATTGGCACTCTTACACCTTATTTAATCCACTTTCCTTAATTGAACAGGAGAAACAGCGATACCTTCGTTCAGCTTCACTATCGCACTAAATAATTGCTGGAGGAGTTATTTTACGAGATGGACAAGTATCCATTGTTAGATGTTTGCCAAATTCCAGTTATGATACTTTCCCATATTTACATTCTTTTCAACAACTCCAAGACAAAAGGGATAGACAGTTAGTATTTGATCAACAGTCTCTCGATGGATATAATCTCAACACTTTTCAGCTAATTAGAAAAAAAGATGTCACAGGTATTAGCGGAACTGGTGTAGTTTGAGTAGCATGCTATTTTCAAAGTTGTGGTTCTATTGCTGTTATGCAATGGCTGGGTCAAGTTACTTCAACTGCCTGGTATACTCGAGGATGGGAACAAATCGAATTGACTCATGGACACAATGGTAAAACTCAAATTGTGATGGATGTTTAAATTATGATAAAATCATATAGGATTTGTATTTGATCTCTGCGATTTCTCATTATTAAAAAATAATGCCTAGGATAGAAGTTTCCAGAGAAGATTTTGTATTATTTGCTGGTGCTACTGGTGGTGTTGGACAACTTGTAGTCAGCAAATTACTAGAAAAAGGTTTGTCAGTTCGCATTCTCACACGAAATGCACAAAAAGCCGCAGAAATATTCAATCAAAAAGTTGAAATTGCTGTTGGTGATATCCGTAAACCAAATACCTTACCAGCAGCAATGTCAAACATCACTTGTATCATTTCCTGTACTGGAACGACTGCTTTTCCCTCTGCGAGATGGGAATTTGATTCACCTCCTAACATGATCGAATGGGGACTTGCTTTATTTGACCTCGATCAATAGAAAATAAAGCCAAAAATACACCTCATAAAGTTGATTCTCAAGCCTTTTAAAACCTAGTTGCAGCAGCACCTAAAAATTTAAAAAAGTTCGTTTTTGTTTCTTCCTGCGGTTTTTTTTAGAAAGAATCAATTTCCTTTTAATATTATTAATTTCCTTGGTGTCCTAGATCCCAAACTAGAGGGAGAATAAGCCATTATTAATTCAGGAATTCCTTACACAATTATCGGTCCTGGAGGTTTAATTGATGGACCATTTACTTCCTAGGATCTGAATACCTTAACAAAGGCAAAAACATCAGGTAAGTTAGGTGTAGTAGTGGCTAAGGGTGATACTCTTGGAGGAGAAGCCAGCCGGATTGATGTTGCTGCGGCTTGTGTAGAAAGTTTATTTTATCCAAGTTCTAATGGACAGGTTTTTGAATTAGTTAATCAAGGAAAAAGACCAGCTGTAATTGATTGGCAATCAGTAATACCTGACTTTACACAAAGCTAAAGGAATCTAATCTTCCTAAAACAGACATATCTTCAGCGTCTAATTCTACAGGTATACCACTACCAACTAATTCTGAAAAATCCTCATTTGGAACCATAATTATCAGCGTGTAAAGACGAGTATTACCAGTATTTCTAATCAAATGAGTACCTGTAGGTGGAACTAATAAACTATCTCTAGCTTTGATAGGTACTTTTTTAGCATCACAAATAGCAATGCCTTCTCCCTTGAGGAGAAAAAACATTTCTAATGCCCATTGATGACGATTTGGTGGCGTTTGTTCACTCACATCAAATATTTCCACACAACAAGTTAAGGAAGCATTAGTATTTGTGGAATCAAAGATAATTCCTAACCGATTAGATTCACGGGGGCTAATGCGGTATGCTTGGTAATTTTTGGGAGATTCGATAACAGGAATTACACAATGAGTAGAGGTCATAATTAATTAAAAGTTCAAAATTTAAAAACATTAATGTATCCCCATTATTTACTACTGTTTTCTGCTAAGGCTGTAAAAATTGCCGAGGAATCTGTGACAAATCCGAAGCATTGTTTAAGGTTGTACAAAGTTGCTAACCAACAATATTCTGGTTAAGTTGTTGCTGTACAATCTTGTAATAAAATACAGTCGTATCCTAGAAAATTAGCATCACAAAGGGTTGTGAAAACACATTGATCGGCATTAACTCCAGCCAATAATATTGTCGTTGTTCCTAAGTTCCGCAGAATACTATCTAAGGGTGTATCCCAAAACCCACTCATGCGATATTTCTCAATGAGAATATCATCCGGTAGTTGTTCGAGTTCATCTACTACCGCAGCAGCCTAACTATCTGCCATAAGAACTTTAGCTCCATTTTTAGGTAGAGGATCACCTAATCCTACACTTTCCCCAGTGGAATTATAAACATGCAGTAAACCGGCGCTAATATTCAATAAATCAGGGCGATTTCCCAAGTTTAGCCAAACTATAGGTACAGCAAGCGCCCGCAGTTGTGGTAATAATTTTTGTAAAGGTTCTATTGGTTTGCGTGCAGGGTTAACATCTACACCAATATGTGACAACCAACCATCAGGATGACAGAAATCATTTTACATATCAATAACAATGATGGCGGTTTTTGCTAAGTCGATACGCAGGATTTTGGTTTCTGTTGATAAAATAACAGGTTGTGGAGTCTTTTTAGGATGAGTAATGTCTGCAAAGGTCTGATTTACTCCCCAAGCATTAGGGTAAACGCCTAATGTTCGTAATGATAGATTCATAAATTTTCAACACCCAACATTATTGTCTCCTTTGTACCTTGAAATTCTGTTGTGTGTTCATTTCCTTAATTAAGGTTAAGACATTAAATTGCGCTACCAAAGAAAGTGAAAAATCTGTTCACCTGTCAAACTTAACTTAAGGAAGAGAGAGGAAAACAACTGATAACCTTTCCCCAAACCTATTTACAACTTTCAGGTTCACAAAGAGATTAGTATTGATTGTGACATACTATAAATTTATAGTATGGTTAAACACTTATGAACTAGACTTTTAAAAAAGCTTTAATTCCTCTTACAAATAGTTAAGCCACTTGAGATGTACAGGTTGTGGATGGTATGATCGCTGCTATTGCACCAAATTTAGAGGTTATTGGCACAGAAATTGATGGTGAAAATAAACTTTTATTACCTGGTTTTATCAATGCCCATACCCATTCTTCAGAACAGTCGCAACCGGGAGTAATTTCTCGCTTACCTTTAGAATTCTGGTTAGCACATTTATATGATTTTACTGCTCTGGATACAGAACAAGTTTATCTGAGTGCCTTGGGTACGGCTGTAGAAACTTTACTTTCTGGAGTGACAAGTGTAAGTAAGTGACAAAAAAATAGAATCTATGTAAAGAGAAGTAAATACGGAGAGAACATCAATTAAAGGTGGTGTAGATATGGGGGCAAGATTAAGGGTATTCCTGACGAAAGAACAAGAG
>CAKZGI010000484.1 GCA_936914905.1 uncultured Trichormus sp.
GTTACTTATTTATGGCTGAATAATTAGCTAATTTATACTTAGACAAGAGTTATTTCTCTAGAGATAAGTTAATTTACGCCTTTGCAAAATGATCCATTTATTTTGTTTATATTTTTGTCAATTTTTACACTTATGATGATTTTGAAATCCTTATTAGCTTCTTTCTGTTAGGAAATAAGGTGCTTTTCCCCTGGGTATCAGGCAGAAGTTGTGTCAACCTTTCCAGCCTTGGCAGAAGCTAGATATTGAGAGAGCCTTCAGAACTTTTTACTGGAAATGGTAGAGGGTTACGTTGGCCACGACCTAGCAGAACGCTAGGAATTAAGAGGTAGACAGTCTTTTTCTGACAGGTTACTAACCAAAAATCAGGAAGTTCTCATTCATAAAACCCCTGCTGAGTTCCAAACTTTTTGCAACACCTGGACTGACAGCATTTATGCCAATCGACCCCATCAGGTTTTAGAAACGGAACTCCATTCCAAGTTTTTACTAAATGGCGGGGCAATACCAACGTCATTACTGATGAGAGGGCTTTAGATATTCTCTTGGCTGAAGCACCGGGTTCTAATGGTTTACGAACTGTTCAGAAGAGGGGAATTCAACTTGAAGGGACTTATTTCATTGCTCCTGAATTGGAAGTCTGGATTGGAAAGACTGTGCAAGTGCGGTTTGACCCTGAAGATCCAGCCCGGACGGGTATGAATCGTCAGGAAGTGGCGACTAGAGCCAGACATCTACAACAGCAACGAGTTCAGGAAGGCAAGCGGGCGCTGAGGCAAATTGCTAGAAAGGTGAATGTGGCTGAGGCTGTGGAGGATATTCTCCAGGAAGCTGAGGCGAATAGCAATGTGGTAGCTTTCCCTGCCCCCAGAGAAATTCATACATCTAAAGGTTTGGAGACTGCGGCTGATGTAGTCAAGGCTCTCAAACCGAAAGAATATGCACCGATGACGCCTGAGGAGTTGGCAGAAGCTGATGCGGCTTTGAGTCGGATTGAGTAGCCGGAAGTGGAAATAGTGGGCGATGAGGATTATTTCTGTCGGTTGTGGAAGCAAGTTAACGCTGAGGCATCAATTGCTAACCGCGATTGGCAGTGGATGAAACATTACGGCACTACTCCTGAAGGCAGGGGAGTGTTGAGATTTTTAGAGGTGACAGAAGTCGATTTTGCTGGTTCCTGTCACCAGTTGGTGACCAACTGGTGACCAACTGGAGGCAAAAATCTCATGACTGATGAGGAAATGCTTACTTTCACAGATGCGGACAGATGGAATCCAGCGAATTTTGGTGAACCACCACCGTTTTTGCAGGATGGGGATCAACTGACTATCTTTTTTGATGACAGCGAAGAACCGCCGTTACCTGAAGAATTCGAGAATTTAGAAAAGTTTGAGGAGGCTTGGATTTTATGGGAAACGAAGTTCCTGCATCTGGTGAAGAACAGGAATTTGTAGATGTCTACAGCTTGCTGCCTGCTTTGGCAGGAGATGAATATACTCGCACTAATGCAATTAGATACATGAATCTGCTGATTGAAATGTCTCGTAGTGAGTACATTGCTACGGATGTGAGGGGGGCGATTGGGTTTGTGGAACGGTTTTCTCTGAGTTTGTACAATCTGCGTTCTGAGCAGATGGCTGACTTGGTTGAGATCGTCAAAAAAAATAGAGCTTCTTTTGATGATGGTTTCTAAAAAAATTCCCCAAGGTAGGAGGGTAAGCCTTGTTGGGGATGGTGTTCAAGTTTTCTTTGGAGCTAAAGATATGCAACCAAAAATAGGGTACTTGATTTTTGATAAAGTCGCCGGGTACTACCTGGCTCGTAATGGGTTTGGTTTTGGCTGGGCATTTAAGAAAAATAAAGCCGTTGTTTTGACCCAAGAGCAGGCTGATTTTTGGAAAGAGCAGCTTATTAAAATCAAGCGCGCTATGGATTTTCCGTGCTGATGGTGGAGTTGAAGAAATGATGACTCCAGAGGAAACAGAGAAGTATAAATCTCGATGTCGGGAAATTGAATCCATGTTCTGCCGCGACTACAGCAATCCCGAACTGGAAAAAATGATGCTGCAACCTTATTGGAAAGAATTTTACAAGCAGCATTTAACAGCAAGTGAGCGGAAAAAAATTCAAAGCTATTTGCAATTAATGAAAGATCCAAGCGTAGGATGCCTGGACTCACAGATTAGCTTGCCTGGGATCTCCAATTTCTACCCTGTTAGCTAATATTTTGTTGGTAGCAACAAGGTTGGCACGAGTGCCTAAAAGTTGTTGGTTAAGTTTCTCGTTTTGTCCAATTAGTAAGTAATAGGTAGGTTTAGCAACAGCAGCTAAAGTTTGAACTGCCTGAACAACATTGTTAAATTTGAAAGCTAATTCAGCTACACTAAGACCCGCTTTTTGGTTTTGTTGTGTAATATTTGCAGATGTAGCACCCAGTCTATTTAAAGCCTGCTGAATCTGTCGAGTTTCGCCAACTGTTCTGTCAGCACCTGAAGACTGAAAAACTATGGAAACTCTCATTACTGCTGACCTGTGGTTAAATCTTCTCTGGCCTTCTGCTGCCATTCACGCTGCTGGGTTTTTTCCCGCTTTTGCGGGTCTGTATCTTGTATTTGTTTAGCTCTAGCTTGTGTGATATTTAGAAGCTGGTTAGAGGGAATGGTGTTAGCAAGTTCAAAGGCTTTTTGTAGGTCTTGAGTGTGACTCCAGAGTGCTGCTATCACTTCTTCATAGGTTGCACCTTTCTGGTTTTTAGTACCACTAGTATTAGTATGAGGAAAGTTTAATTTAACTAAGATCCCTTGCCTGTATTTTTCCCCAGATTGATAGGGGAAAAGCATTTGACTCATCATGTTGAAATCTAAGCAGTCCAGGGAGATTCCATAAAGTTCCAAACATTGGTGGCACACGTGACTGAAATATGAGTCTTGGTCATACAGTGACCTGACTGTTTCTTGCTCAGGCGTATTGTCTAAAAATTTTTGTAATTGAGAAAGACGTGATCGCATTTCCTCCCTGTTTGTTAGCGAGCAACCGTGAATGAGGCGATATTGTCCGGTTATATCTTGAAATTCTATAGAGTTAAACTCTACGTGAGCTATTTCCATAATTGTTGATCAATGGTGACCATGGATTAGCTGTTTAAGCGTGGTTATGCAAGGCTGAAGAATATCAGTTGGTTCTCAGGAATGATTTTACATTATAGATGCGACAGATGATTTGATAAACGCGACAAATAGAATGAGTAATCAAACCATGTGCCGCTCTACAGCTAAAGGTAACGTTAGTTCGGCTGAATTATTATCAAGGTCTATTGCGTCAGGAACGTAAAAGTTTACCAGGTTTCCCTCC
>CAKZGI010000485.1 GCA_936914905.1 uncultured Trichormus sp.
TCCCGCAATGTGCCTCCCGTAGAAGTTTGTCCTGCTCATCTGAGTGCAGTACTCTCCTCCATATTCCATCGGCTGACTTGTGGTACAGGGTGCCGTGGAATTAACAATATGCTCATGCTCTCACTTCGATCCGTTTACGTTCTTTCCTCCCCATCTCTTCCGGGGGTACGCTGTTACTTAGAAAAAATTCCATATTTACCATCCACTTTTGTCTTCTTCTTCACCCGGTTCCGCCATTAGCTTTAGCACTTCTCCATCTGGAAAGTCATCTTTGACTCCCGTCAAGGCTTCCCCAGGAATCTAGTCGTGACAAATAGTCCGCTACAGCAAGTTGTGCTCTTGGCCGTGGACAATGTTGAACTCAAACTCCTGAACTAGTAAGGTCCATTTGGCCAGCTTCCCTATTAGGGACACCTTGGATGCGAGGTAGAGAAGTGCTGAATGGTCCACATGGAATGTGATTTTCTTCCCTAGCAGGTAGTGACGGAACTTGTTAGGGTTAAAGCATGGGAACGTGAACACTAATAAGACTAATAAGGTGCTAATTCATACATCACTACTTAGTTGGAATGTTAGTGCGTCATTAGGACATTAAATATTTCTTTTAAAAAAAATTTAAAATTAATGGCCGAAATATGGATGCAATTCAAGCAGTTAAGGCCCCACTACTCGTACTCGTACCTGCTGCCTTTTGTCCGGTTTGTAGCAGCCATGGTGAGGCAAAATCAAGTTGCACGACGATCACCTCGCCTCAAACAGCGCTCTGGTGTTGTAACTGCAGAGAAAGGTGGTTCAGACCAGGACAACAATCGTCACCACCAAGAGGGGGCTAGGTATGTTGTTCAATCGTCAGCATCTGGTACAGAATCGACCTACATTATTTCTCTGTGAACCGGTTTAGGTTATATGGTTAGGGTTCTAATCTTCGCGTGTTGGTTTTCTGTACAGGTCAGGAGCATCTACAGAACACGCAGTGATGCTGAAGCGAAAGCCACGTAGAAGGTATTCTCTGGTTCTGTGTACATGACTTTCGACCCTAATACTACAAAACGTTATCATTAATTGCATGTTCTCGATTCTGAATTATCCTAGATCTTAAATTACTCACATCCAAACTACCATATCTGGTATTTCTGACCATGCATCTTCCTGTTCCACCTCCCGACCTACACCTGTTGTTACATGTTGCATGCACTTGTATCTTTGCATTCTGGATTTGATATTCCTATTTGACTATGCATTGTTAATTCATGAGAGTTGCTTGATGGTTTACTCTCCTAAGTTGAATCATTTTCTAACAGGTTTAAGATGCCTCCATATTCGAAGGTAATTGATTATACCCGCTTCTGTCAGACAAGGGAGGAGTTCCACACACAGTATGGGTTGTCCCTTAATGGTACAGATCCAGCATGTATATCAGAGAGGTCACTCAGTGAAGCAGATTGGCTATCAGTCTTCACTGAGCAGAGACAAGGGAGCAAAGTGAAACTTAAACATGTTCGGCCTGAGCTATTTGAAACGTTGATAGTACTACATCAGAAGGTATATCAAGAGGTACCACTGAATTTGGAGCTATCAATCGTCTTTGCATTTGGTTTTGCTTTTGAACATTCTGCAACAGCAAAACAATCCACAAACAAGGGTAAGTTCCAAGTTGCATGGGCCATTGCTGCAGAGGCCCATGTAGAACGTTGCAGACAAAAGGGTACATTACAACAAAAAATACAACGTTTTTATGCTAATCTATCATCTGTGAAGAATACAAACACAAGCCCAAGTATGCATCAAGCAACAAATTATTCTTTTCAGACGAGACAACGGGCTACCGAATGCTTCATGAGTGATTCTGAGCGTGTTAATGTGACCAAAGATCAGGGTGTTGTCTTATTGTCAACACTCCATGAAAGACTAGAGATGGAGAAAGGGAGGTTGAGCAGAATGAAGGCTGATTTGGATGAGGCAAAGTTAGCTGCTGCAACTGAATCCAAGTTTAGTACTGTAGTAACAGAGCTAAGAAAGAAATTACATTCTGCTAGAACTGAACTAGAACGAAGAGAAGATTTGGATGACCGTCGAAAAATCCAGCTAGAGACACAAGTTCAGATGTTGTCTGATAACTTGGATCTTCTTGGGTGTAATGAGAATCACACGGACAGGGTACCTGAAGTACAGGTAGTATATTAACAAGTAATGATAAATTCAACAAATTGTTACTAACCGTTTAGCAAATATATTTTTTGTCCATTGGTTTGTTCAGGCATTATATGATTACCAGCTGGAGTTAGTAGATGAATACACAAGAAAACATGACTTTGTTAGTGGCCTCCTAAGAAAGATAGAGACGCATGAACTGTTGTACAATTCGCCATTGCCTCCACCGAATATCCCTGAAACTTCAGAATACACAGTTCCATCTTCATGCGTAGCATGTGGTCTCAACATTGTCGATAATGTGACTTTCCTAGTGCGCTTGGAGCCTTGTGGTCATATATATCATCATATCTGTTTCGTTGCTACTTGTAGTACAACCAATCTTTGTGTAGGTCAATGTACAACTGTATTTCCAGTGGACATCACACAACAATGTACGTTGGGTTTCAAAATTAGCAAGCTACCCCCCCAAGATTTGCCAATGAGTCATCTCAACAAGCTACTAGGTAATCTAAACATAAAAGTGAAAAAACAAAAATTTGAGCACTATATAATATTACTGTTTTTTATTATTAGTAGTAGTAGTATGACTAATAATAGTTGTAGATCATTACTGTTGACTAGACGACTTGCTATGCCTTAACTTGACCCATGCTTTGATATCCACTGCTATAACTTAGTTACTCGTTGTATTACACTACACATGATCGAGGAATCTAGTGTCTCTATCAAGCTCGGTCACCTAGATGCCTATCTATGAAGGGGTAACTGCTGGATTATGTCACGGCTTGAGCTAAGGCGATTTGGCTTAGCTCGAGATCAACTCAAGATCGAACCCTAATCTATTGGTTCTGCTTCAGCTTGGCTCAAAGCTTGTAGGGGCTTTGAACCATGGCTTTCAATGACCCAAGCCACGGCTTAAACGCCTTGAGCCATTTCATGAAAGGTTTTGAACCCCTCTATCTAAGTATAGGTTCGAATTTGTAATTAAGAACTTGTATTTTAATGGACAAAGAACATTTGGTAGAATTATGATTTCTACTCAATACAGGTATAAAACTTACAAACTTTAGGGATTATTAGTGTTCTGACCGTTTTAATTTGATTTATGTAACCCACAAATCTAACATCTTTAGCCTGTAACATATCACAATTAAGTAGAATAGTTTATAGCTCAA